>CAZVQE010000388.1:0-2176 GCA_964628875.1 uncultured Anaerolineae bacterium | reverse complement strand
GATGATGATCTGCTGCGCGTCGCACTGCATCGCGCGCGTCTCACGTAGCCGTGCTGCGATAGCTTCGCGTAGCGGTAGATAGCCGTTGCTGTCTGTGAATCCAAACAATTGGCTTGGCATCTGCCGCAAACGACGTGCGCTGATGCGCGCCCAATCCTCGCGCGGGAAATGATCGAGATCGGGCATGCCAACGATAAATGCGCGCGGCTTTTGCAGCGGCAATATGTAGGCTATTTTGGTTAGTTGCTCGCCGATCTTTGAGAGCTTGGGTGCGCTCGTTTTTGTTTTGTGGAATGGCGCTGGGCGCGGGGTGAGATCGTGTGCTTCGTCTGACAACGCGGCCGAAACATACGTACCCGCGCCGATTTTGCCATTCAAATAGCCCTCAGCAAATAGCTGCTCATAGGCGCTGACCACGGTCACGCGCGCCACGCCTAGCTCGTGCGCCAGTGCGCGTGTGGCGGGCAGTCGCATGCCGGGCGCGAGCGCGCGTCGCAAGATACGCTCACGCAATGCGCTATAGAGCTGACGTTGCAACGGCGTATCGCTGCGCGCATCGAGCTTGATGGCGAGCGAAGGGTGTTCGGCAGGTGTCTTTGGCATCGAATGGCAGAGAGCCGACAGCAGTGAGCAGATAGCAAAGCTCTACTTGCCAACTGCTGCCCGCTAAAACATAATGGTCTTATTTGTTTGTTGATAATGGCACTTGTGGCTAGTCCATTTTAATCGTATCGTGCGACGCATGGCAAAGACTCAAAATGGACACGCGCCCTCCAAAAACGGCGCAAAGAACGGAGCGGTACACGGCAAACAAGTCGGCACGTGGGATCTCAAGAAGGGCTTGGCTCAAATGTTGAAGGGTGGCGTCATCATGGATGTCGTCACTGAGGAGCATGCCAAGATCGCCGAAGACGCCGGCGCATGCTCGGTGATGGCGCTGGAGCGCGTGCCCGCCGATATCCGCAAGGAAGGCGGCGTCGCACGCATGAGCGACCCGGGACTCGTGCAGCGCATCATGAGCAGCACCACCATTCCCGTCATGGCAAAGTGCCGCATCGGTCACTACGTCGAGGCAAAGGTGCTGGAGTCCATCGGTATTGATTACATTGATGAGAGCGAAGTGCTGACGCCCGCCGACGAAGAACATCACGTCAATAAGCACGAATTTAAGGTGCCGTTTGTGTGTGGCGCGCGCAATCTCGGCGAGGCGCTGCGACGTATCAGCGAGGGCGCGGCGATGGTGCGCAGCAAAGGCGAAGCCGGTACCGGTGACGTCGTTGAGGCTGTGCGCCATGCGCGCCAGATTCTCGGCGAGATCGCCATGCTCAAGACGATGCGCCGCGATGAGCTGTACACATATGCCAAAGAGATTCAAGCGCCGTATCAACTGGTCGAAGAGACGGCTGATCTCGGGCGCTTGCCCGTTGTGTTATTTGCGGCGGGTGGCATCGCTACGCCTGCAGATGCGGCGCTGATGATGGAAATCGGAGTGGATGGCGTGTTTGTCGGCAGCGGCATTTTTAAGAGCGGCGACCCCGCACGACGCGCAAAAGCCATTGTGCAAGCCACGACGCACTACCGCGACTACAAGATCATCGCAGAGGTGAGCAAAGATCTCGGCGAGCCGATGGTGGGCATCAATGTGTCGTCGCTGAGCGACGCGCAAAAGATGGCAGGGCGCGGTTGGTAGTTCGATTTCGGATTTTGGTGGACATCTGTCTGCCAAAATCCGTGCTGAAATCGCTAATCAATAATCGGAAATGAAAAAAATCGGAGTGTTGGCGTTGCAGGGCGACTTTGCTGAGCATGCCAAGATGCTACGCGAGATCGGCGCGCATCCACGTGAGGTGCGATTGCCGCGCGATCTCAAGGGGCTGGATGGGCTCATCATGCCGGGCGGCGAAAGCACGACCTTTGGCAAGCTGGCGACATGGTATGGCTTGATTGAGCCGTTGCGCGAGTTTGCGCTGAGTGGTAAGCCAAGTTGGGGCACGTGCGCCGGGTTGATCTTTTTGGCAAAGGATGTTGGGCGCGATCAGCCGACGCTCGGGCTGATGGACATTGCGGTGCGACGCAATGCGTTTGGGCGGCAGGTAGATTCATTTACGGTCGGCTTGCAGGTGAATGGCATCCGCAGCACGCAAACGCAACCCTTTGAAGGCGTGTTTATCCGCGC
>CAZVQE010000387.1:0-2218 GCA_964628875.1 uncultured Anaerolineae bacterium | reverse complement strand
ACCGCCATGCGCATACCAATTTGACCGACCGTCAATGAAAAGAGCGCGCCCATGATAAAGGCAATCGCGCGACCGACCGCGACGATCAATGTGATCGCGCTGGTGTCCTTAAAACCGGTGCTGCTCAAAAAGTTGGGCTGGCTAAAGTGCTCAAGCGCCTCTTTGCTGGGCGGCACCACATAGACGCTGAGAAATAGCGCAATCGTCAAGATGACAATCAGCGGAATAATGCTGCGCGCTTGCTTGGTCAGATAGGCGAGCGCACCGGTCTTAATCGCTTGCCATACACGTTGCATGGCAGGTGTGCCGGTGTCATGGCTCAGCACTTGAGAGCGTAAAAAGAAAGCATAACCTAATCCCAGAAATGAGATAGCCAAAACTATCCAAATCATGGTGCTTTCTAGCGAGTTGAGGTCTTGCATATTTGTTAATTTCCTTTTTGAAAAATAAAATATGCGAAGGCGGAGCCGGTTTTCGGCTCACTTCCTTCGCAATGTTTGCGCTTACAGATTATTTCGTTCAACATTCGCGTAGTTCATCTTGGAACTACATCATTGATTATAAGCAAATTATAAGTTTTCGCAATGCTGATTCACGCCTGAAGCACAGATGTGATTTGTTCGACCGCCCAATCAATTTGCTCTTTTTCGATGATGAGAGGCGGCGCAAATCGGATCACATGTTGATGTGTCTCTTTGCATAGCACACCGCGATCGCGCAATGCCTCGCAGTATTTGCGCGCGCCACCAGCCGATGGATGCAATTCAACACCGATCATCAGACCCTTGCCGCGCATCTCTTTGATGAGGGGTGAATTGATCTCCGCCAGTCGCTCTTGAAAATACTCGCCGAGCGCTGCGGCGCGCTGCGGTAGCTGCTCTTCGACAATGACCTTGAGCGACGCGCGCGCGACTGCCGCGCCGAGTGGATTGCCGCCAAATGTGCTGCCGTGCTCACCGGGTGTAAACAGGCTCATGATTTCCTTTTGCGCCAGCACCGCCGACACGGGATACACGCCGCCGCCCAGCGCCTTGCCAAGGATCATGACATCCGGCTTTACGCCCTCGTGATCGCACGCAAACATCGCGCCTGTGCGCCCAAGCCCCGACTGAATCTCATCGGCGATAAACAACACATTGTTGGCTTTGCAGATGCGTGAGACCTCACGCAGATAGTTTTGTGGTGGCACGATCACGCCAGCTTCGCCTTGGATTGGCTCTAGCATCACAGCGGCGGTGTTTGGCGTAATGGCATCTGCGATGGCTTTGGCGTCACCGTATTGGACGATCTTAAAACCCGGCGTATGCGGACCAAACATATCTTTGTAGTGCGGGTCAGACGAAAATGAAATCACCGTAATCGTGCGACCATGGAAATTGTCGCTGGCGACGATGATCTCAGCTTGATTTTGTGGAATGTGTTTTGTCGCATACGCAAATTTGCGCGCGAGTTTGAGCGCAGTCTCGACAGCTTCGGCGCCTGTGTTCATCGGCAACATCATGTCGAAGTCGCTCAATTCACAAAGCTCACGATACAGCGACCCAAGCTGATCGTTGCGAAAGGCGCGCGAGGTGATCGTCACTTTTTGCGCTTGATCAACGAGCGCTTGAATAATCTTTGGGTGGCGATGACCTTGATTGACTGATGAATATGCCGCGAGACAGTCGAGGTATTTTTTACCGCTCACGTCCCACATCCATACGCCTTCGGCACGTTCGACGACGACATCCAACGGATGATAGTTGTGCGCGCCGTAGCGCTCTTCGAGTGAAATTAAATCTTGCGCCTGCATGATTGCTCCTGTGGCGCGCTTTTTCATTTAGCGAATTGGCAACGCCGTTGTTGATTTGAATTCGTTTAGCACGATGGTCGTGCGCACGGATGCGACGATGTCCATCGTCAAAAGTTTTTCAGTTGTAAAGTCTTGCAGCTCACGATGATTGACAAACACGGCTTTCAAAATAAAGTCGTCTTCGCCCGCCACCATCGCGCACTCCAAAATGTGATCCAAACTGTTGAGCTGACTGCGAAAAACCTCATACACTTTTGGCGTATGTTGCTTGAGCTTGATGTGCAAGTAGCACATCACATCAAATCCAAGATGCTCACGTCCGAGCAAAACCGTGCTTTGTTGAATGACGCCGAGTCGTTTGAGCTGTTGCACGCGCTTGTGCGTCGCCGACATTGAGAGCTTGACTTGCGCAGCCAGCTCTTTGTG
>CAZVQE010000386.1:0-2219 GCA_964628875.1 uncultured Anaerolineae bacterium | reverse complement strand
CGCACATCAATTCAAAATCAATCCGTCGCCCTACATCGTGATGCGCTTTGCGTAAAATGATGCACGGTCTATGAGCGCATATCACATCCGCGATTTTGAGAGTTGGGACGACTTTACGGCTGCCGAAGAATTGCAAAAGCAAGTGTGGCGGGGCGACTATCCACTCGCCACAAACATCATGGTCGTGTTGCAACGGCACGGCGGTGTGTGTCTCGGCGCGTTTGCGCCCGATGACAAATTGCTCGGCTTTGTGTTGAGTTTTGCGTGTCCGACCGACATTCGCGGCGCGCGTCACGGGCTGAGCCATCACTCGCACATCGCGGCGATCTTGCCCGAGCTACAAGGGCGCGGTATCGGCGAGGCGCTCAAACGCGCACAAGCCGATACGATTCGCGCGCGCAACATCAACCTGATGACATGGACCTACGACCCGCTCGAAGCAAAAAACGCGCGGCTCAACATGGGCAAGCTCGGCGCAATCTGTCGGCACTACTATGAAAATTATTACGGCGACATGCAAGATGAGCTGAATATTGGCATTCCGACCGATCGCTTTGAGGTGGAATGGTGGCTCGATCTGGTTGAGCACGAAGGCAAGAGTCACGCGTTACCGGATGACATCGCCCAACTGCGCGACCCAAACAACTGGCGTGACACGCAACAGATCGAGATATCGCCAAATTTCCAACAGCTCAAACGCGCAGATCACGCGGCTGCCGTTGCGATGCGCATGCGCACACGCGAGCAATTTCAATCGGCGTTTGCGGCGGGCTACATCGTCGTTGGTTTTAATGCGTCGCTGCATCACGCAGCTTACACGCTCGTGCGCGTGTGAGATCAATGCTGACACGCCTCAAGCTCAGGCTACATTCAACACGTCACTGAGCTGATCCAGCACATGATCCGGGTGAATGGAAGATGCGGCGAGTTGAGCGCGAGACGTTGCGCCGGTCAATGTCAGCGCGGTTTGCATACCCGCGTTTATGCCAAGCATCACATCCGTCTCGAGTCGGTCGCCGATCATGATGCAGTCTCGCGGCGCGATGGGCGTTGATTGTGTGGAATTGATTTTCTTCAGCGCCGCATGCGCCATGTGAATCGAAGGTTTGCCAACAACGACCTCGCACTTCACGTTGGCGCAGGCTTCGATGGCGGCGATGATCGCGGCTGCATCAGGCTCGCCGCCATGTGGAACAGGGCAGTAGCGATCCGCGTTTGTGGCGATTAGCTTTGCGCCACAGCGCACCGCATCAAACGCCGTTTGCAGCTTGGCGTAGACAAACGTGCGATCAAAGCTCGCAATCACAAAATCAATAGTGCGTGGATCGTCGGTGAGTTCAAATTCAGCCGCACGCAACGTGTCGTGCAGTGGCGATTCACCTACAACAAATAAACGCAGATTGCGTTGATGTTGTGCGCGCATTCGCGCCAAATAATCCACCATCACGACTGTCGAGTTGATCACGTCGTCGGTATCAGTCGGCAGCCCCAGCCGCGTCAATTTGCGCGCATAGTCGCTCGGCGAATGTGTCGGGTTGTTTGAGAGAAATAGAACGCGTTTTCTTCGCGCGCGAAGTGTAGTAATCGTTTGCGCGGCGGTCGGCAAAAGCGCATCGCCGAGATACACCGTGCCGTCGAGGTCAAACAGATAGGCGGAAGGCATAGTGTGATTATCTTTCACATCATGCGACAATTTGCGCGATGAACATCCCAAACGTCACCGAGATTTTCCTTGTGCGCGGCGAGCCGATTACACATCTCTTGCTGGGTCACAAAAAAACCGGTATCGGCGAAGGCAAATGGGTCGGCATCGGCGGCAAAGTCGAAGCCAATGAAACCATCGAAGCCGCCGCGATCCGTGAGGCACACGAGGAGATCGGCGTCGAGATTGAACCACAGCATCTACAGCGCATCGGCACGCTGACGTTTGTATTTCCGCACAAGCCTGCGTGGAGCATGCGCGCGCATGTGTTTATGGCGCGCGAGTGGCGCGGCGATCCACACGAGACACGCGAGATCAATCCAGAGTGGGTCGCCGCACATGCCATTCCCTATCATGGCATGTGGGCGGACACTGCGATATGGATGCCACTCGCACTACGCGGATATCACATTGATGCGACGTTTATTTTTGGCTCAGACAATGCGACGGTGATTGATGCGCAGATGCATGCGGTGATGATTGGATCGAGATAAAAAAATTGGGAGATTATAAAAAT
>CAZVQE010000385.1:0-2231 GCA_964628875.1 uncultured Anaerolineae bacterium | reverse complement strand
TCGCGCTCATCGAGCGTGACCTGCACGATATCAAGACGTCCCGTTGCAGATGAAATATTACGCGTGAGCTTGGCGCGCACAGTCATTGCTCGCGGTTGCGACATGCCAAGGCACAATCGAATCGTCGGCGCAACAAACAGATCAAACACCGCCAAAGCAGACGCGGGATTGCCGGGCAACCCAAACACGGGCATGCCGTTGCATACAGCAATGATGGTCGGCTTGCCAGGCTTGAGGCTGACGCCATGCGCCAACACACCCGGCGCGCCCAATTCACCAATAACCTCGACACTCATATCACGCGCGCTGACTGAGCTGCCCGCCGACAACACAACAAGATCACATTCAGTGTGAGCCCGCCGCACGACATCGCGCAATTCATCACGCACATCGGGGGCGATGCCATAACGCACAGCTACGCCGCCTGCTTGTTGCACCGCCGCCGCCAGCGCATAGCTATTGACATCGCGCACTTGACCGATGCGCGGCGTCTGATTGGGCGGCACAACCTCGTCACCCGTCGAGATGATCGCCACGCGCGGCGCACGCGCAACCTCGAGTTCCAATTCACCCAGCGCCATCAGCCCACCGATATCTTGTGGGCGAATGGACTGCCCAGCACGCAACAGCGTCGCGCCAACTCGCACGTCCTCGCCAATGTTCAGTACATTCTCGCCAACAGCGGCAGGTTTCATCACCTCAATTTGTTGTTGCGCAGCAGAGGCAAATGCAGTTTGCTCGATCATCACAACCGCATTACTGTCGTGCGGGATCATGCTGCCAGTGTGAACAAGAACCGCCCCGCCCACGCGCAAAGCGATATTGACCTCTGCGCCCATGGGCGCCTCACCGACGATATCTAACAACGCAGGCAACCCCGGCGATGCACCATGCGTATCTGCGGCGATCACGGCAAATCCATCAACCAATGAACGCCGAAACGTCGGCAGATTCTCGCGTGCAATCACATCACCCGTGATCACACGCCCAAGCGCATCTCGACTTGCGATACGTTCGGGTTTCACGGATGACGTGAAATGCTGCAAAAATTTTTGCCATGCATCGCGCGGCGTCAGCACGGAAAATAATTCGGCAGAGGCGGGCATAAATTACGCGAGTATTCTATCGCGCGCGGTGTATGCGCGAAACTGATTGCCGCGACAGTAGCCGACAAGAGTCACATTCCACGCATGCGCGAGCGCGACACTAAGCGAGGTCGGCGAGGTGCGCGAGATCACAATCGGCGCTTGCATGAGCATAGCTTTGCTGAGCATCTCGCTGCTGATGCGCCCCGATGTGACGATGATCTTGTCGCGCGTATCTATGGTTTGTTGCAGCGCCATGCCCCACAAACGCAGCACGCCATTGTGGCGGCTTATATCTTGGGCGACGAGCAATACCTCATCGGATATGCATAGCGCCGCGGTATGCACACCACCTGCCTCACGATATAGCTCGGCGCGCTGCTGCATCGTTTTCATGAGTGCGGTGATCTGCTGTGGCTGAATTTGAACTGCGCTGCGCAACGGCTCGCGCTGCGCGACAAGGTCATCAAAGGTGACATCTGCACCACAGCCCGCAGAGATCACATGGCGGCTCGGAACATGAATAGCATGATGCAGCCAAACATCTACGCAAGCGCCATTCTCAGATAAGCGCAGAGAGCGTATCGCGCTCATGCCTCGAATGAATCCCTCAGCGCGCAAAAAACCGATTGCTAAATCAGGTAATGCGATCGGGGAACACATGAGTGTTGCAATCTCCTTGCCATTGACAAAAATACAGACTTGCTCTTCTTCGATGACGCCATCTTCGATGATTTTTGATTCGCCCGATTGATGCAACACATAGGTGGCTGGAAGAATGCCGCGTGGAGGCTGCGTCATAGGTCTGCTTTTGTGAATTCAGACGTCGCTCAACCCATACGCCATCGCGAGCAACTGTATCGGATGCAAGCTGCGAACGCCCGTGCCGTGTGTAATTTGCCAGCGACAGGTCTCACTGTCGCACACGGCAACATCGGGCTGACATGCTTTAACATCACTAAAAAGTTTGGCGCCGACATCCATTGAGATTTGATACTTTTCTTGTTTGAGTCCATAGGTGCCAGCAATGCCGCAACAATCCGCGGTCATCTCAATGACGCGAAGCTCAGGAATCAAACTCATCAAATCTAGCGTGGGTTTGCCGATGCCGTGCGCTTTTTGTTGACAGGGCGCGTGATACGGCAC
>CAZVQE010000384.1:0-2239 GCA_964628875.1 uncultured Anaerolineae bacterium | reverse complement strand
AAAGTATATTTGCCACTAAACAACGCTACGCGCATATGGGTGCGCGCGCGAACCGCTTGTGTGTTGGGTTGGTGAGCCTGCCTAACCAAACCAAACGACCACGATTAGCGCCCTTGATGTGACCATGTGCCTTCGAGGGCGATGATGCCATAGCGCTCTTTGGTGCCGCCCGGCACGACTGTAAAGCGTGCGCAATCAAGCCAATAGTCATACTGATGCGTATCCGCCCAGTCGTAGATCGCGGTGGTAATTTGATATTCACCGGGCAGCAGCGGCAATTCACCAATCGAATAATCAATGATGCCCTCGCCCTCGATGAATGGAATCTCATAGTCAGCGAATCCATTGTTTGGACCTGTGATATGTATACCGCTGCTGGCTTGCGTAAATGCCATGCCAATCAACGGTTTTTCGATGCGGCGATTGGCGCGATAGTGCAAGCGCACCAACATCGGCTCGTGCGTCATAAACATCTTCGACGGCTTGCCACTGCCATCTAAAAATTCGACCTCAGTAATAAACGCCTCGCCACTGCCGAGTCGGTCGGCTTTCCAAGATTCGACCGAGTGTTGCGCGCTACTCTCTTCGAGCACGTGCCGCCGATAGGCGTCGGTCACCTTCGAGGCTTTGCCGTCCATCTTGAGTCGCCCATGCTCCATCCAAATGGCACGCGCACAAACTTGATCCACGGTCTCCAGCGAATGCGACACCAAAAATATCGTCACGCCTTTGCGGCGCATTTTGACCAGATGCTCGCTGCATTTTTGTTGGAATGACTGATCGCCAACCGAGAGCGCCTCGTCTACCAAAAGTATTTGCGGATCTAGATGCACCGACACCGCAAAGCCAAGTCGCGCGTACATGCCACTTGAATAATTTTTGACGGGCACATCAATGAAGTCGCGCATCTCAGCGAAATCAATAATGGCGTCCACGCGATTTTCGATTTCTTTGCGCGTCAGTCCCATGACCGCTGCATTCAAAAAGATGTTGTCGCGCCCGCTCAGCTCCGGGTGGAATCCGGCGCCCAGCTCAAGCAAGGCTGTCACGCGCCCCTTGATCGTCACGTGACCCGATGTGGGTTGAATGATGCGGCTGATGAGCTTGAGCGACGTACTTTTGCCGGCGCCGTTTGAGCCGATGAGCGCCATGGTCTCGCCCTGCTCTACGCGATAGCTCACATCCCGCAGCGCCCAAAAGATCGAGTCGTCATTTTTTTCGCGGCGACGCAACGCGCTGACAAACAACTCTTGAAATGATCTAGAGCGATCTTTATCGAGCTTAAATTTTTTTGAGACGTTGTGGAATTCGATTGCGACTGACATGCAACGCATGGATTTTAGCTGATGGCAGATGGCTGACAGCAGATAGCATATAGCAGACAGCCAAATCGAAAATAACGCAACCTATCGGCTGCCAGCTTTCGGCTACCCGCTATCCGCCAATGCGCTTAGCGTAAAATAAACACTTTGTAAGGAAGAATTTTTCGTATTTTCATGGAGTTGAAATGGCTACTAAATCACAAACAAAATCCCCTGCGACAACCAAATCAAAGCAGTGGGTCTTTCTATTCAAAGATGAGAAAGGCGTAAACAAAATCACCACCTCATGGAATGAAATCCGCGAGCTACTCGGCGGCAAGGGCGCGGGCTTGTTTGACATGACGCGCAAGGGCGTGCCGGTGCCACCTGGCTTTACGCTCAGCACTGAGGTATGCAATGAGTTTGTGCGCGCTGGAAACAAAATTCCCAAAGAGGCGTGGGATCAAGCGCTCGCCGCGATGAAGGACGTCGAGAAGCAAACTGGCAAACGATTTGGCGGCGGCATCAAAGGTGTGCGTCCATTGCTCGTGTCGGTGCGCTCAGGCGCGCGCGAGTCAATGCCGGGCATGATGGAGACCGTGCTCAATGTCGGTCTCAACGACAAGACTGTCGAAGAGATGGTCGAGATCACCAAGAATCCGCGATTTTCATACGACAGCTATCGTCGCTTGTTGATGATGTTTGGCGCGACGGTGCTGGGAATTGATGATGAGAAGTTTGACGAGCCGATGGATCACATGAAGCATGCGAAGGGCGTCAAGCTTGATACCGATCTGACAACCGACGATCTCAAAGAACTCGTCGCCACATTCAAGGCTGTCATCAAAAAAGAGACCGGACGCGAGTTTCCGCAAGACGTGTATGAGCAACTTCGAGAGTGCGCCATGGCAGTATTTCGCAGCGCGACAGGTCACAAA
>CAZVQE010000383.1:0-2250 GCA_964628875.1 uncultured Anaerolineae bacterium | reverse complement strand
TCGGCGACATCAGACGATCTATGTTATAACGCGAAATCCGCCCGCCCATGCTTTTGCTAATCAGATCAACGTAATCTGCTCCTGTTATTTTTTTGACCTGCTCAATGTAATCGTGCAAGATCGCGGCATTTTGGGCGATGGTGTTGGTCGCGCCTGTTGGGTTGGCTATGCTCCCCGTGTTTAGGACACCCGTCGCCTGACCATCGCCAACTGCGAAGCCGCGAATATTGTGCGCCGCCAAAAAACCATTTGCGGACGTGTATGCGCTCCATGTCTCAGCGGACGAGGCAAAGCCATGCACCAGCACCGCCGGACGCGGAGTAATCTGCAGATCGAGTGTCGCGCCTGCTTGCGCGTAGGCGGGAGAGAATTGCACCTGCAATGTGCGCGTCTTATGCGCTTGACTATTCGCATCCCAATGCCAGCCTAAGGTATCCACCAAACTTGTTGTGCAGTTGGTTGCACCTTTTGCCATTACGCAATTGGCAACGACGCCTCTGCCGTCCAACACAAATTCGGCGGCAGTTTGCTCGTTCACCGCTGTGCTGAATTGCGCTCTGAGCTTGATGGAGTTGCCATCCACAATCCGCAAAGTAGGCGCGCCTGATTTATCCAACACGCTTAGCAACGCCTGCGGTTGTTGCGCTTGTAGGGTGCCAACGCCCGACAAAACAACAGCCAAAACAGCCGCTACGGTTGACAACAAATGCAGCATAGGTTCACCTCGCATGTCAACCTAATATATTTAAATCTGTCTTTCTTGCAAGCTATATAGAGGTTTGGTAAATTTTCGATGGGTGGTGGATGACTTTGAACTGATATTCGTCATTGCCGCAAACTCCCCGCTACGCGGAGATGATGGGCAATCCAGTACAAGTGACTAAATTTGCGCACTGAATGCCCGCATGTGCAGGCATGACGATCAGCGAGAGTCTTACCACCACCCAAAAATTCACATGCACGCGCGAATGCTCTCGGCGATCACGCGGATGCCGTCGGCGATTTTGTCCTGCGGCACATAGCTAAATGCGAGTCGCGCGCAATTCTTGCCGCGACCATCCGGATAAAACGGCACACCGCCAATAAAGTCCACGCCATGTTCGTGCGCCTTGTTGATGGCGTCAGCCATATTCACCCGCTCAGGCGCAGTCAGCCACACAAAGAAGCCTCCATCAGGGTCGGTGAACTTCACATCCTTTGGCATAAACTCGGTCAGCGCGTCTTGCATGATCTCGCAACGCTGTGCGTAGATTTGGCGCACCTTGGCGATGTTGCGCTCTAGTCCGCCGTCTTTGCAAAATTCTTCAGCCACATAGGTCGCAAATGGACTCGTGCCGTCCACTTTCATCGTGGTGAGTGTGCTGATGAGCGACTTTTCACCCGCCGCCCAACCGAGCCGCATACCGGGCGACAACGTCTTTGAGAAGGTGCCCATATACAGCACGCCCGTGCCGCCTGCCAACTCAAACATGGTCGGCAGCGTCTTGCCGCGAAAGCGCAAATCGAAATACGCATCATCTTCGGCGACCAAGGTGCCATATTCTTTTGCCAGCGCAACGATGGCTTGACGACGCTCGACCGAGGTCGTGATGCCGGTCGGGTTTTGAAAATTTGGAATGACGTAGATGTACTTGGGCGTGACGCCTTTGGCTTTGAGCGCCGCGAGTGTGCTTTGCAGTTGATCGAGCTTCATGCCATGTTCATCGAGATCAATGCCGATGATGTTGGCGCCCATATTTTTGAGAATGCGCACTGTGCCGAGGAAAGTCGGCGCCTCAATCAAAACAGTGTCGCCTACATCCAGAAACAACTCATTCAACAGACCGAGCGCGTGCATGCTGCCATGCGTGATGATGACATTGTCGCGCGTGACATCCATCTTTTGATCGCGACGCAGCTTTTCGACGAGCACATCCACAAACTTTGGATCGCCCATCGGTCCGCCATATTGCAATGGGGCTTCGCCACGCATACGCAAAGCGCGCTCGGTGGCTTTGAGGATGTCCTCATTGGGCAGGCACTCCGGACTCGGATAGCCGTAGTTAAAAGTCAGCGGATACGTTGCGCCCGCGAGGCGCGGCGCGGCGATGTATTTGCCGCGCGAATTAAAAAGGGATTCGTAATTCATGATGGCTGTGCGCGTGAGGGTTCATGCGCGAAGGGTGCAATTGTAAATCTTCTCGCATTAACTGCAATTATAAAAGTGGCTAAAATATTCAATAAGGGGGATCAATGAAAAGGGTAATAACG
>CAZVQE010000382.1:0-2265 GCA_964628875.1 uncultured Anaerolineae bacterium | reverse complement strand
CGCTATCGCGCAACATGGCTTGTGACAGCGCACCGAGCGCCGCTACACGCGCATCATCAAATGGCGCGATGGGTTCGACAAGCTCACCCGCCGCAAGCGATAAAAATTTGCGTATGTCTGCCCCGTGCGGCGACAAGACAACAATGGAATCAAGAAGAGTTGCGCTCATCGTTTTCAATTCATATGAAACGTGTCGCTGCATCCACGCGGTTCTGACTTTGGCACGCGCCCGAGAATCTCAAAGTAACGCCCGCGCATATTGAGCTGTGGGTCATCTACGCCGCGCACGACGCCAATGTCCTCTGTCAAGATCGAGTGACCCGCGTAGCTGCGCGGCAAAAAACTGATCGTCTGGATCAAACCCGCGCTGCCATCTGGCACAGGCGACAGCGTAATCGGATCGCGCACGATCACGTCCGAAAAGTTAGAGGCATGCAGGTAGCCCGCCTCATTCTCAAAATACACGCCACCGACCTGCTCGACCATGCCGTAAAAATTGATGACGCGCACACTGCCGCACACCGTTTGCACGCGCCGCCTAAACTCCGACGGACTCACTGCCAGCTCGATGAGTTTCTTCCAGCCGCCACTGTGAATGAGAACTGCATCGGACAAGTCGAGCCGCTCGCCGCGCCGCTCTAGCTCTTGCACGAGAT
Source organism: uncultured Anaerolineae bacterium (assembly GCA_964628875.1). Classification (GTDB taxonomy): domain Bacteria; phylum Chloroflexota; class Anaerolineae; order J036; family Brachytrichaceae; genus AQU-03. The sequence continues at coordinate 1,609 of CAZVQE010000382.1, read as the reverse complement.
GTTGCCACACCATAAAGGTGAAGCCAAAAAAGAAAATGCGGCTGCCTGCGAATTTGTGCAGATAGGCGCGCAACCCATCAAGATCAAGCGACATATCAGAGCGCAACGCATAAAACGGCTGACGGCCAAATTGAGCCATGCCAAGGATGCCCGCGCCGCGCGCCGAGTAGCTCTGCCGGTCGCGGATGACCTCAGCGTGATCTACGATGACCATCGGCAGGCGATCCTTGCCAAGAAAATGCTGCGCGGTTTTGACCAGCGCCTGCGCCTGCAGGTTGGCGGTGTCTTTGTCAAGGTAAATTTTGCTGACAGATTGACCAGTCGTGCCACTGCTGGTCAGCACCTTGATGATGTCGGCGTCGGCGATGCTGCGGATCTCGTGCGTCTTGAATAGTGACACGGGCAAAAATGGCATCGCCTCGAGCGTGTCAAACTGCAACGCGCGCGCGCCGCCAAACACACGATCAACTACATTGCGATAGACCTCACTGCGTGCGTAGTGCCGCGCACACAACGCGCGCAATTCACCTAAAAACAACTCGCGCTTTGCCGCTGCATCAAGACTATAGGGTGGCAGCGCAAGAATCTCATCTATCACAATCACTCTCGTCTTTCGATTTGTGCGCCGAGCGCGCGCAGCTTGTTGTCAAAATTGTCATAGCCGCGATCAATCTGTGCGGCATTGCTGATGACACTCTCGCCGTCAGCGCACAACGCGGCGATAACCAGCGCCACGCCCGCGCGAATGTCCGGACTTTGCACGCGATCTCCGCGCAGCTTACTGCGTCCTTGCACAAGCGCGCGATGCGGATCGCACAGCACGATGCGCGCGCCCATGCTGATGAGCTTATCCACAAAATACAAGCGGCTCTCAAACATCTTCTCATGAATCAGCACAGTGCCCTCGCACTGCGTAGCTGCCACGAGGATGAGGCTGAGCGCATCCGCAGGAAAACCGGGCCAGGGCGCGTCGTCAATTTTTGGAATGGCATCACCGATGTCGGGCTGAACGCGCAACTCCTGATTGCCCGGCACGTAGATATCATCGCCGTGCGACTCAAACGTGATGCCAAGTTTTTTGCAGACGGTGCGCGTCATCAGATGATGCTGCGGGTTTGCGCCGCGCACCCACACGCCATCGCCACACACAGCGCTAAGTGCAATAAAACTGGTGGTCTCGATGTTGTCGCTACCGACGGTAAATTCGCCGCCACTGAGATTGGGCGTGCCTTGGATGGTCAGCATGTTGCTGCCGATGCCGCTGATCTTGCCGCCCAAGACGTTGATAAAGTTGCAGACATCTTGGACGTGCGGCTCGCTGGCGGCATTGCGGAGAATGGTGGTGCCACGCGCAAACACGGCAGCCATGATCGCGTTTTCGGTGCCCGTCACGCTGGCCTCGTCGAGCATGATGTCCGCGCCTTTGAGCGCGCTGGCGCTGAGCTTAAAATCGCCGTTGACGCTGACATTCGCGCCGAGCGATTCAAATGCTAAAAAGTGCGTGTCGAGACGTCGCCGCCCGATCACGTCGCCACCCGGTGGCGGTAATGTCACATTGCCACAACGTCCGAGCATGGGACCCGCCAGCAAGATGCTTGCGCGAATCTCA
>CAZVQE010000381.1:0-2266 GCA_964628875.1 uncultured Anaerolineae bacterium | reverse complement strand
CCTCAACGTCACCGTCGCGCACTATGGCGGCGTAGACGTCGTGATCAACAACGCAGGTCTCGCCAGTTCAAGCCCGATTACTGAGACGACCAGCGCCGAGTGGGACAAACTCATGAGCATCCTCGGACGCGGTTACTTCCTTGTCTCGCGCGAGGCTTTTAGAATCTGGCAGCAGCAAAAGATCGGCGGCAGTCTCATCATGATCGCCAGCAAAAATGGATTGATCGGCAGCAAAAACGCAGCAGCGTATGGCGCGGCAAAAGCTGCCGAGATCAACCTCGCGCGATGCTTGGCTGAGGAGGGCGGCGCGCACGGCATCCGCGTCAATGTCGTCAATCCTGACGCGGTGCTGCAAGGCAGTGGCATCTGGGACGCAGGCTGGCGCGAGGCGCGCGCCAAGGGCATGGGCGTGAGCGTAGATCAACTCGAAGAAGCCTATCGCCAACGCAACGTGCTCAAGACCAGTATCTACGCAGAGGACATCGCCGAAGCCGTATTGCACTTTGCCTCAGATCGCAGCAGCAAGACAACCGGCGGTATGCTCAACGTGGATGGTGGCGTGACCGCAGCGTATGTGCGCTAGTGATTTTTTATAGGTCAGATCCCTTATAGCAGTCTGACCTGTAATGCATATCTCAATAAATGTCTAAACAAAAATTGATGGGTTTTTGGTTGCTGCTGTTTATGGCGATAGTTGCAACGTATATGGCAAGCTAACACATTCGCCCTCGTGTCATTTATGCAACCCATGAACGCCAAACAAATCTCCATCGCCGCAATTGACCTCGGCGCCGAGAGTGGTCGCGTGATGCTGGCGCAATTTGACGGCGCGCGCATCACCTTGCGCGAGGCACACCGATTTGCCAATGTGACCGTCAACGCCAACGGCACCTTGCACTGGGACATGCTGCGACTGTTTGCCGATATCAAGCTCGGTCTGCGCGCAGCCGCACAGCTCGCGGATGGCGCGCTCGACAGCATCGGCATGGATACGTGGGGCGTGGATTTTGCGTTGCTCGACGCACAAGATGCGCTGATCGGCAACCCTGTGTGCTACCGTGACGCACGCACCAATGGCATGTTGGCGCGTGTCGGCGCACAGCTCGGGCGCGAGCGCATCTTTGCGCGCACAGGGATTCAATTCATCCAAATCAACACGCTGTATCAGCTCGCCGCGATGGTCGAGCAACGCTCGCCACAGCTCGATATCGCGCGTTCGTTTTTGATGGTGCCTGACTTGCTCAACTTTTGGCTATGCGGCGCAAAAGCCAACGAATACACCGATGCCTCGACGACGCAGATGTTGGATGTGCATTCGCGCGATTGGGCGCGCGATCTGATCCGCGACATCGGCGCGCCGACGCATATCTTTGGCAATGTGGTGTCGCCCGGCACGCGGCTCGGCGCTCTGCGCAAAGACGTGGCAGACGAGATTGGCATCGCACCCACGCCCGTGATCGCGCCCGCAACGCATGACACGGCTTCGGCGGTGGTGGCTGCACCGCTCAGCGCGCGCGACGCGATCTATATCAGCAGCGGCACGTGGTCGCTGATGGGAATCGAATCTCAGCAGGCGATGGTGGGCGCAGGTGCGCTGAGCGCCAACATGACCAACGAAGGCGGCGTGGATGGCACCTATCGCGTGCTCAAAAATATCATGGGGCTATGGCTGCTGCAAGAGTGTCGCCGCGACTGGGCGGCGCATGGGCGCAGCTACGACTATGCGCAGCTTGAGGCGATGGCGCGCGAGGCGCATACATCCGCACGCATTGAGGCGAGTGATGAGCGGTTTCTTGCGCCGCGCGATATGCCTGCGCGCATTCGGCAGTTTTGTGTGGAATCGGGTCAGCCCGTGCCGCAGTCGGACGCGGAAATTGCGCGCTGCGTGTTGGAGAGTCTCGCCGCAGAGTATGCGCGCATCGCTGCGCAATTAGACACACTGAGCGGCGCAAACGCGAGCGCGATTCACATCGTCGGTGGCGGCGCGCAAAACACCCTACTCAATCAACTCACTGCAAACACAACCCAACGCACGGTTTATGCGGGACCATTTGAGGTGACCGCGCTTGGCAATGCGCTGATGCAGCTACGCGCGCTCGGCGCGATCAATACGCTCGATGATGCGCGTGATCTTGTGCGACGCAATTTTGACGTGCGTGTGTTTGAGCCAGAGGCGTAGTGGGTGCAATTCGCTTCGACAAGCTCAGCGACCTGTGTCGCGCTCACTGAGCTTGCCGAAGTGACGCGGTGATTGCGTTACAACAAG
>CAZVQE010000380.1:0-2268 GCA_964628875.1 uncultured Anaerolineae bacterium | reverse complement strand
ACCTCAAACACATCGTAACCCAGCGGCGTCAGCACGGGCGTCCACAAATCACACAGATAAAACAAATCCTTGTTGAGTGCGTCGCGGTGCTGCGCGTAGCTCACGCCATCCAGCTCTGGATGCTGAGCATAAAACCCATTCAAAAAAGCGGGATAAGCCGTCGTCAGTTTGAGAAAACGCATCGCAGAATTTACTTGATTAAGTCATTGGTTCATTTGTTCAATGAATCAATGTGTCATTTGCTCGTAGATCCAGCGATACGTGCGTTCCATGCCAACTTCGAGGCGCGTGTCAGGTTCCCAGCCAAGTTTGGCTTTGATGAGGGTGTTGTCGCTGTTGCGTCCGCGCACGCCTTTGGGCGCGCTCAGGTTGTAATTGCGCTTTAGCTTAATTCCCGCGATCTGCTCGACGATATCTACGAGCTGATTGATCATCACGAGTTGGCTACTACCGATATTGATCGGCTCAGTCACGTCGCTCTGCATGAGCATGAGCGTGCCGTCGATGCAATCATCAATGTAGGTGAAACTGCGTGTCTGCTCGCCGTCGCCCCATATTTCGATTTCGTGTTTGCCGCTCAATTTTGCGTTGATGACTTTGCGGCTGACGGCGGCTGGCGCTTTTTCGCGCCCGCCTTGCCACGTGCCATGCGGACCATACACATTGTGATAGCGCGCCACGCGCGTGACCAATCCAAAGTCCTCAGCAAAGTGGCGACACATACGCTCGCTAAATAATTTCTCCCAACCATAGCCATCCTCTGGCATGGCGGGATACGCATCTTCTTCTTTGAGCGCGGTCACGTGCGCGTCCTTTTGTTTGTCGGCGTTATACACACATGCGGACGACGAATAAAAATATCGCTGGACGCCTGCCTCGCGCGCCGCCATGAGCAGATGAGTGTTTATCAACACTGAGAGCATACACAGCGCCTTGTTATTTTCAATGAAGCCCATGCCGCCCATATCTGCGGCTAGATTGAAAACGTAGTCAGCGTCGCGTGCCGCCGCGCGACAGGTTTCGATCAGTTGCAAATCGCCTTGCGTGTTGTCTACATCATCAAAGTGTTGATGCCACTCGCTCAGCGGTTTGAGGTCAATCGCGCGGATATGCGCGACGCCCATCGTGCGCAAGCGTGCGATCAGATGCCCGCCGATAAATCCACCACCACCGGCGACGACGATACGTTTATTTTTGAACATTCGAAAATCCAATTATCTCGCTGAATGCCGCCCTCAGCCGCTCAGGCGAATGCGCCGCGCGATACGCCGCAAACTGCGTAGCGTCAATGCGCTTTGCCCTGAGCAACTCAATCGCAGCTAAACATTGCTCTGCATTGCCCTGTGCAATAGTCGCACCAATCTCAAAATGTTGCACGCGCTGTGCCATGCAATAACTTCGGCTGACGATGATCGGTTTGTCAAATAGCGCAGCCTTGCTCAACAAACCGCTGCTCGCCGGAAAATCAAAATATGCCGCAAAGATCATGTCACACGCTGCGATCAACGCGTTAAATTGCGGCTCGCCCGGAATGCGCTCAAATACAAAAGCACAGTGACTCGGCTGTGACGCAACAAACGCGTCAATGGTAGCGAGTTGCTCGGCGCTAAATTCCTCACGTGCGAGATGACCCGCCCACACAAAAAATGTGTCGCGCGGGTCTGCGCGCTGAGCGACCTCGATCAGCGTCGTCACACCTTTGCGCGGGGTCAGGCTGCCGATCAAGCCAACCACAGTGCGCCCCGCCGCGCGTGCTTGGATCATTTGTGCGGGGGTGTAATCTGTGTCAGGCGCGGCGTCACTCTGCACATCGGGAAACGCAACGACTGGTTTGTGAATTAACGCCTGCATGGCGTCAGTCGTAAACTCATCCAACAGCGCAACCGCCACACAACGACGCGGACGCATCGGTGCGAGTGGGTCAATCAGTCCGCGCCGTAGTCGCGCGCGCCGCATGCCAAAGCGCTGATACGACGATTGCATATACAGCCCCGACCATGCGCACGGCATCATCGCGTCAATCGCGCGCGCCATTTGCGGCATGCCAATGTAATGATCGAAATAATCAAAAAACGCAAGGTCAACTTGCCAGCCTGTGGCGCGCTGTGCGTGGCGAATGGCGCTCGCGGCGACCCGCCATTGCGTCCAATAGTCTATGCCACGACGCAGCCACGCTGAGCGCGCGTTGCTGGGCGTCGGCTCATTGAGTGTAAACGCCGCGTGTCGCAGGGCGTGCTGCGGCAACTCTGTGCGTGACCACTCGGCAAA
>CAZVQE010000379.1:0-2274 GCA_964628875.1 uncultured Anaerolineae bacterium | reverse complement strand
CCATGAGCTTTCGTCGGGGTGAAACGGCACTTGATCGAGCGTGCGTAGCTCGAAGAAAATGTAAGCGCTGAATAGCGCAAGAGCAACCGCAAATTTGGCGAAGGTTTTCACGCCTTTTTCGACCGCATCGCGCGAATGACTTTTAGTGTTTTGTCTTGCGCTAATTCTTTGTATTCTTTGGAATCTACACCATAGATTGCGATTTTTCCGTCGGCGTTGCTGTGCACACCCCAACCATAGCGTTTGGTCAATGGCGATGAGCGCATACAGGGTTGCCCCTTTGCAAAAAACTTTTCGCGCGCGGCGACCAATTCATTTTTTGCCACAGAATTTTTCGCAACAAATACTCCGAAAATCACCTCATCCGAATCATAGCGATATGGATGCTTCGCGATCATGTCAAATTGAATGTTCGCCACCGTTTTGTCATTATCTTTGGTGGGTGGTGTTTCTCCGGCTTGCGCTGGACAATCTTCGGCGACAAGGATAAACGTATTGGTGTAATTTGTAGTGTGGACTTTCATGCGTTGATTTTGTTTACAGCGTTGAGTGGACCGTTGCCGCTCAGCACCGAGATCATGTTGCTGGCGGCGATGTCAGCCATGCGCGAGCGAGTCTCGACGCTGGCGCTGCCAAGATGCGGAATGATCAGCACATTGTCGAGCGCATACAGTGGATGCGTGTGCGGCAACGGCTCAGGGTCGGTCACGTCGAGTGCCGCCGCAAAAATCTTGCGTGCTTTCATCGCATCGTAGAGCGCGTTGGTGTCCACCACGCCGCCGCGCGCGATGTTAATGAGTGTCGCCGTGGGTTTCATGTGCGCCAGCGCCGCCGCATCTATGTAGTGCCGCGTCTCAGCCGACATCGGCACAGTCAGCATCAAAAAGTCAGACTGTCGCAACAGTTCATCTTTGCTTACATAGGTTGCGCCGAGTTCGTGTTCGGCGGCTTCATCGCGCTTGCGGTTGTTGTAGATGATGTTCATGCCAAAACCCTTGCCGCGTCGCGCGATAGCTTGCCCGATGCGTCCCATGCCGGCGATGCCGAGCGTCGCGCCGTGCACATCTTGACCGAGCAAGAGTGTGATGCCCCATGTCTTCCATTGACCCGACCGCGCGTAGTCATAGCCCGTGTGAATGTGGCGCGCGGCTGCCAACAACAGCGCGAAACCAAGGTCTGCGGTGGTCTCAGTAAGCACGCCCGGTGTGTTAGTGACCCACAGATTGCGCTGGGTCGCCGCGGGCACGTCAATGTTGTCGTAGCCGACAGCCACGTTGCTGATGACTTTAAGCTGTGGCGCGGCGTCCATGACCTCGCCATCTATGCGATCCGTCACGAGCGACACGATGCCATCCACATCGCGCACACGCCGCAATACTTCGTCACGCGGCGGTGGCAATTCATCTTGCCACACGTCGCAATCCGCAAATGCTAAGAGTTTGTTGAGACCGCGCTCGGGGATGCGCCGTGTGACAAAGATTTTCTTCATGCGCCGATTTTATCAAGTAGTGTTTATAAATCCATCATCAGTAAATCACACCCATACAATAGCCACGCAAAATGAAAATGAAATTTGTGCGCGGGCTAGTTGCTCCATTGCTTATGGTGTTGTCAGCGTGTAGTCAGTCAGGCTCAGTCGGATTGCCGCCATTGCCAACCGCAACGACAGCGGCTGCCAACGCGCCAGCGACATTGCAACCCATCGCTACCGTATCGGCTGGTGCATATGCAATTCCACAAAGCACGTCGCTCTCGCCGACGAGTAAACCCATAACATCTGATGAGCTAAGCATCGAAAATGGCGCGCTCAAGCAAATCGGGCGCGGCGTGCTGCAACAGGTCAAGCTCACGCGCGATAACAAGCGATTGATCGTGGCTACATCGTTGGGCGCAGAGCTGCTCGACGCGCAAACACTCAAAAAAAACAGTCAGATCAAAAGCAGCGTTGGAGTGCTGGCGATGGCTATCAGCGCAGATGGCAAATGGTTGGCGCTGGGTGATCGAATTGACAGCATATCGTTGTTTGATCTGGCGACTGGCAGCGTGATCCGCACATTCAAGGGGCAAGCCGATATCGCGACGGCGTTGTCATTTAGCGCGGATGGCAAACGTCTGGCTGCCACTAAGTTTGGCAACATGCTTGAGGTGTGGAATGTGGATACGGGCGCATCTATTTTGCCAGCGGTCGCACTCGTTCCAAGCAATGCCAATGAGCTGGCTTCGATCATTCGTGGTACGTTGACGCCTGATGGAAAATCATTTGTGACTAATTCG
>CAZVQE010000378.1:0-2292 GCA_964628875.1 uncultured Anaerolineae bacterium | reverse complement strand
TTTGATTGGCATCGTTGTTCTGACATTAGTTGCGGGAATTGGATTCTTTGTGTGGACACGCCTCGCGCGCTATGAAGCGGTCGCACCGATAACGCCGGTCAGCACTCAGACCATCGCCAGCAAATGGCTCACCTACGAACCAGCGCGACCCAACGGCGATGGCATCATCATTTATCCGGGCGGCTTGGTAGATGCCGCAGCGTATGGCACGCTCGCGCGCCAATTTGCTGATCGCGGTGTATTTGCGGTGGTGCTTGTCATGCCGCTCGATCTGGCTGTGTTCAGCCCAAACGCCGCGCGCGACGCCATCGCCGCTTTTCCAAATGTCAAACGCTGGGCGATTGCCGGTCATTCGCTCGGTGGCTCGATGGCGGCGCAATATTTATCTACGCAAAATGACCCGCGCATCATCGGGCTTGCCTTTTGGGCGAGCTACGCGCCGGGCAGCGCCGTGCTGAGCGACAAATCATTGCGCGTGGTTTCGATCTATGGCTCACACGATCAGGTGCTACGCATCAGCACCGACGCCGAGCGACTCGCAGGTTTGCCTGCCAGCACAAAGATCGTGCGCATCGAGGGCGGCAACCATTCCATGTTTGGCAACTACGGTCAGCAAAAAGGTGACGGCACGCTGGATGTGCCATTCGCCGACGCGCAGCGCCAAATCGTAGATGCGACGATGATGCTGTATCAGTAGCCACCCTGCTAATATTCATCTCGCATGTTTTCTCGCGCGCGCATTGCGCCCATTCTCAAAGACCTCGTTGCCTGTCTCAGCCTCGCGCTGCTGATCGCCGCCATTTACTCGCCGCTGTGGACGAGCACGCGCGGCGAGCAAGCCGCGATCTCGGCGGGCGACATGACCGCCTACAACTATCCGATTGCGGTCTACACGGTCGAGCGACTGCAACACGGCGAGCTGCCGCTGTGGAATCCGAATTTACTCGGCGGGCATCCGTTCTTGGCGCAACATCAGCCGCAAGCGCTATATCCGCCACGCTGGCTGACCGCGCTGCTCTCCAGTCGCACCACCGAGCTGCCGTATCGCGCGATTGAGATCGAGATGATCGCGCATCTCATGCTCGCGGCATGCGGCGCGTATTTTTTTGTGTCGCGCGTGCGAGGCAGCCGCAGCGCCGGATTTATGGCGGGCGCGGCGTGGGGGCTGAGCGGCTTTCTCACGGGCTACCCATTACAAGCGCCGACCATCATCGCCACAGCCGCATGGTTGCCGTGGTTGCTGCTGTCAGTGCATCGCGCGCTGCAGCTACAAGCCAAACTGCGCTGGACGTTTGCCGCAACCGTGTGTTGGGCGCTGGTGTTTTTGGCGGGGCATCCACAGATCGCCGTGTATGTGTATCTCATCGCGCTTACGTTTTTGGCGCGACAAATTGCGCTTGCGTCAGATCGGCGTGCGGCGCTCGTGCGCGCACTGTTGATCGTGATCGCAGGTGTGTGTCTGAGTGCGCCGCAAGCGCTGCCGACGCTTGAGCTGATGAGTCTGTCTCAGCGCACCGAGTGGACATTTGCGCAACGTGCGGGCGGCTTTGCGGCTTGGGAGCTGATCGGCGTCGTGCTGCCCGGCTTTACGACGTGGGCGCCGCTATATGTTGGCGTGCCTGTTTTTGTAATGGCGCTCGTCGCAGTCGCACAGCGCCCTGCCAAACAACGCGGCGAGATTTTGTTTTGGTTGGCGCTGTTGATCGGCAGCCTCGTGCTGGCAATGGGTGGTGAGACCGCGCTATACGTCGTACTGTATCGCTTTTTGCCGGGCTTTAGCATCTTTCGCAATCAAGAGCGTATCGCGCTTATATCAGCGTGGTCGCTCATCATGCTGGCTTCGTTGGCGTGGAATGGAGCCGCGAGCCAAACGACGCGCAACGTGATCGGTAAATCGCTCGCGCTGTTTGCGTTACTCATCGGCGCATTTTTGTTGTGGGCGTCACAGGCGCTGCCCGCCGAGCAATCCGCGCAATGGCACGCGACGTTGGCAATATTGGTGACCGCATGGATATTGCTGCTGCTGACATGGGTGACGTTGCGATTTACCCCATCAGTGCGAATGAGCTGGCTGCTGGCGCTGGTCGTCGCGCTGGATGTCGCCACGAGCGCATGGCACACCGCCAACCAATCGCATTTTGTGTTCACCGACCCAGATACATTTGCAGCGTCGCCACTGCGTGCCGAGATGTTGCCAGAGGCATATCGCCATCTACGCGCCGACACGCGCGGCTACATCACGGGCAACTGGAACACGAGCGCGCGTCTCGAAGACCTGCATGCACATGCTTC
>CAZVQE010000377.1:0-2300 GCA_964628875.1 uncultured Anaerolineae bacterium | reverse complement strand
ATCAGCGCTTGTGTGTTCTCGACTTTTGCATAGCTGATCTGTGAGTAACGCGCCAAGTTTGGCTCGCTCAACCTTATGATCGTTTCTGTTTTAAGATCGGCTCGCATCAGTTGACGTTGCACATTGTCATCGCTCAGCGCGCTAGCGACGAAATACAAACTATCGTCATCGTTGCCCCATGTGAAATTTGCCTCAGGCGCGTCTGTGATCTCAAACGCAATATTTGAGCGTAAATCGCGGATAAAAATCGAATCACTATCCGCTGCCGCATATGCGATTTTTGCACCAGAAGGCGAGAAGCGCGCTTTTTGTCCTGCGGCAAGCATTTGGGGCGCGCGCTTTTGGAGGTCGAGTAGCCAGAGCGTAGGTTGATCTGCGCGCGATTCAAATACAACTGAACGTGAATCAGAAGATATCTGCGGCGCGTAGCACGTGTCAGGTGCGCATGATATTACGCGCTCGATCTTGCTAAATCGCATATCGAGTGCCCACAGCTCAGCGTGCGAATGTTGCGCGTCAGCAAATGTAACTACGATTGCGGTCTCGCCGTGTGCTGGCGCTGCAAATTCGCGCACGCCAAATTCAAAATGGGTGAGCTGCACGCTGCTCGAAAGCGCTGCTGAAGCGTCTAGCGAATAAACTTGACTGTCAGATAAAGCAGGTGACAGATACAAAATACGCGATGACAAATTTTGTTTGACGCTTTGATTGGCAGTCCGAATGTAAAGCGCCACGCTGACACATATAAGCGCCATCGCGACGAGCGCGATGCGTTTTTCGATCTGCCTCATGATGATAAAATGATTTTATGCAGTTCAAGTTACGTTCTCTCAAACACATTGATATTTTGTCTCCCATTGGGCGTATTGATAGCGCCGAGGCATCTGATTTTGAGAATGTCATCACGACATTGCAAGACTCAAAGCGAAACAAGATTGTGATTGATTGCAGCCAACTCGATTACATCAGCAGCGCGGGCTTGCGTGTTTTGGTGTCTGCGCTCAAAGCCGCGAAACATCACAATGGCAATGTCGTGCTGTATAACGTAAATGAAAATGTGCGCAGTACGCTGACATTAGTTGGTTTGCAGACGATCTTTGATTTTTACACCGATCTGGTGGATGCGGTAGATTCATTTTGATCTATGAGTACAGAAGTAGCGCGCGCGCTAGAGGTTGCTGCTGACCCACGTGAGCTAGAACGGTTAGCCACGTTTGCTGCGGTCGCTGCACGCGAGGTTGGATTTTCTGAGCAGGTCAGCCGCCGTGTAGAGCTGGCAGTGGACGAGGCCTGCAGCAATGTGATAGAGCATGCGTATGCCGGTAAGCCGGGCACAATCAGGCTCTCGGTCAATATCATTCCGCAGCATGAGTTGATCGTGACTGTCATAGATCATGGCAAGCCTTTTGACCCATCTGTGATAAATGAGTATGTTCCAGTTACGAGCATGGCTGAGGTCAAAGTGGGCGGGCTTGGTTTGTATCTCATGAAAAAAGTGATGGATTCGGTACGATTTGAATTTGACATTCCTGGCGTAGGCAATCGCCTGACGATGACAAAAAGGATTTAAGACATGCCTAACTCAAAATTGACTGTGCGCGAGTTGCCGCGCGAAAATGATCCTAAGCTGGCGCACGTTCCGTTGATTCAGGTTTCGGGACGACTCGACACAAATACCGTCAGCGTGCTAGAGCGGGACTTACTGCGCGTGATGGCAAGCGGCGCTAAATCCGTCGTGCTTGATATGGAAAATTTGACCTATGTCTCAAGCACAGGGCTGCGTGTGTTAATGCATGCGCACAAAGAAACACGTGCGCGCAAAGGCAAAATGGTACTGTGTTCACTCACGCCGCCCGTGCGCGATGTGCTTGAGATGGTGGGCTTCACAAACATGTTTGACATTCGTGAAAATTTGGAGCAAGGTAAAAAGTCAGCCGCTATGCTTTAGCGGGTCATGCGCGCGAGCCTAGCCTGACGTTTTGAGAATGGCACTCTCGATATCTTCCGTTGCGCCCGTAGAGTCGCACGTTCACATCAGAAAATTTAACCCCATGCGCGACGGTTCCGCCGTCGCAGATTTGTTGGAGCTTGCATTCAAAGATGAAATGCAAGTTATTGCGCGCAGCGATGATGATTCTGCCCGATTGCTGCAAATGTTACGCAATTCATCGCTGTATGGCACATTCTCATTCTATGGTGCGCAAGCCTTTGTATGGGAAGAAGACAAACGTATCATTGGCAATGCCTCAGTGCAGCGCAATCCATTACGCCCCAACACGTGGGTTATTGGCAACGTCGCC
>CAZVQE010000376.1:0-2344 GCA_964628875.1 uncultured Anaerolineae bacterium | reverse complement strand
TCTCTGGTTGAGCGCAATCTTTACAAACTGGTCAATGTGATCGAAGTGCAAGACCTATCGTCAATGCCGAGTGTGATGCGTGAGTTGGCGTTGGTGCGGGTGAATGTGGCTGACACGAGCAAACGCAGCGAGGTCAAACAAATTGCCGATATGTTTGAGGCGCGCATCGTGGACGTGGCAAAAGATTCATTGATGCTCGAAGTCACCGGCAATGAAGACAAAGTTGATTCGGTGCTAAAAGTGCTATCAGAGTATGGCATACGCGAGGTCGTCCGCACTGGGCGCATTGCGATGGCACGCGGCTAAATTTTTATCAGTTCAAAACCAATTCAACAGAAAAATAGGAAAACCCAAATGGCAGCAAAAATTTATTACGACAACGATTGCAATATTAATCTCCTTAAAAACAAAACCGTTGCGGTGATCGGCTTTGGTAGCCAAGGTCACGCCCACGCGCTCAATCTGCGCGACAGCGGAGTGCATACCATCGTTGGTTTGCACTCGACGAGCAAGAGTATCCAAAAGGCAAAAGATGCCGGACTCGAAGTGATGTCAGTCGCCGAAGCCGCAAAAAATGCCGACTTCATCATGGTGTTGGTGCCTGACGTGCCAGCTGCTGAGGTCTATGCCGAACATATCGCGCCACACATGACTAAGGGCAAGACGCTCATGTTTGCGCACGGCTTCAATATCCACTTTGGACAGATCAAACCGCCAAAGAATGTAGACGTCATCATGGTCGCACCAAAGGGTCCGGGTCACCTTGTGCGCACGACCTATCAAGACGGTGGTGGTACACCGTGCTTGGTGGCGGTGCATCAAGGCGGCACACGCGCATTGCAAAATGCGTTGGCATACGCCAAAGCCATTGGTGGCGCGCGCGCTGGTGTGATCAAGACCTCATTCAAAGAGGAAACCGAGACTGACTTGTTTGGTGAGCAGGTTGTCTTGTGCGGCGGCATCTCGCATCTAATCAAGGCTGCGTTTGAGACGTTGGTCGAGGCGGGCTACGCGCCTGAGATGGCGTACTTTGAGTGCATGCATGAGGTCAAGCTCATCGTTGATTTGTTTTATCGCGGTGGTCTCAACTTTATGCGCTACAGCGTCAGCGATACGGCAGAATGGGGCGACTATGTCAGCGGTCCACGCATCATCAAGCCTGCGACTAAGACTGAGATGAAGAAAATCTTGTCTGAGATTCAGAGTGGCAAATTTGCCAATGACTGGATCAAGGAGAATAAGAATGGTCGCCCGAAGTTTAATGAGATTCGCAAGCGCGACATCAACCACCCGGTCGAAGTCACTGGTGTGAAGCTGCGCCGCATGATGCCATGGCTCAACCCGCGCGAGGTCAAGCCGGGTCAGGGTGGAGCGTAGTTCGATTGACGAATTGACCATTGACGATTGTTTATTCGATTTGTCAATGGTCAATTGTTAATGTGTAAATGTCAGCGCCGTTGTTGCAGCTAGATCATGCGTCGGTCACGTTAGGGCGCGTGTCAGCATTGCGCAATATCTCGTGGCAACTGCGACGCGGCGAAAACTGGGCGATTCTTGGCAGCAATGGCGCGGGCAAAAGCACATTTTTGCGGCTGATACGCGGCGAACAATGGCAAGACCCGGATGGCATCGGGCAGCGTTGGTTTGCGCTGAGCGGCAAACCAACCAAGAGTCCCATTGGCATCAGCAAGCATATGGCGCTCGTCTCGGCGGAACAACAGCAACGCTATATGCGCAAACGATGGGATTTGACGTGCTGGGACATCGTGTTTAGTGGTTTGTTTGACAGTGAATTGCTGTATCACCATCCGACGCCTGCGCAAAAACGCAAGGTCAATGCAATCATGAAATCACTTGGCATATATGATCTGGCGAGCGCCGACTATCGCAAGCTGTCGCAAGGACAAATGCGCAAGGTGCTGATCGCGCGCGCGATGATCGCAAAACCAAAGATCATGGTGCTGGACGAGGTCGGTGTCGGACTCGATGCGCACTCGCGCCAACATGTGATGCAAACCGTCGAGCAAGCTGCGCAGAGCGGCGCGCAAATTCTCATGACGACGCATCGGCGTGATGAGCTACTGCCATTTATCACGCATGTCTTGCTGTTGCGGAATGGCGCCGCAGTCTGGCAAGGCACGCGCGAAGAATATGAGCATAGCCATGCGCGCGCCTCTCATTTACCGCCAACTGTGTCGCATGTCGCGAGCGCCATTCACCCAAAGCACACGCCGCAAAAGCACAACGACAAATTTTTGCTCGATCTGAAAAATGTTAGCGCAACAGCAGAAATCTATGGCGATCTCGTGTTGCACGATGTGACGTGGCGCATGAATGTCGGTGA
>CAZVQE010000375.1:0-2371 GCA_964628875.1 uncultured Anaerolineae bacterium | reverse complement strand
GCGACCAACCGGCGCGTTCTCGCGTATCTACATAGCCCTTAAATTCTTTGAACAACCAAAATAAAATTCCTTCTTGATTCACAAGGTTTTCACCTAAGCAAGATTGGACTATCTTCCATTCAGCTTCAGGCGAGCCTCGATCAACTTGCAATGATGTCTTCAAGTGTTCAAGCGTAGTGATCATGATTTCCTCACACCCGCATCAACGCCGCGAGCAAAACACCCACGATCAGCCACGCGCCAAAGCGTTTGTGCGATGCGGCTGAGCCACGCACGAGCGCGTTGAGCGCTTTGGGGTCTTCGGTGCTGTGCGCGAGACGGTTGAGCCTCAGCACATTGGGCAGCTCGATCAGCGCGAGTAGCGACATCCACGGCAACAGTCGCAACACAACCAGCGCCATGAGCACGACAAACGCACCGACGGTCAACAGCTCAAACTCGCGCTTACTGGACGCGCGTCCGAGCAAGTTGGCGAGCGTGCGTTTGCCTTTGGCACGGTCGGCGTCAAAGTCGCGCATGTTATTGGCGTGCAAGATCGCCGCAACCAACATGCCAAGCGGCACCGACGCGAGCAACACACTCAGCGACAGCGACTGCGCCTGCACAAAGTAGCCACCCAGCACCATGATCGGTCCCATAAAAATAAATACGACGATCTCGCCGAGCCCCACATACGCAAACGCAAACGGACCCGCCGTATAAAACCAACCCGCCAGCACGCTTAGTACGCCGATGATGAGAATGGCAACGCCGCGCGTCGCGGTCAGATACAGTCCGATTCCACTGCCAAGCGCAAAGCACAACACCGCTGCGATAAAAATTTGATTGATGGTGATGAGACCCTCTTTGAGCGGGCGATTGGGTCCGAGTGACTCTGGCGTGTCGGTGCCTTTTTTCCAATCGTAGTAGTCGTTGATCAGATTGGTGCCGCCGTGGATCGCCATGCCGCCGATAATCGCCAGCGCGGCGCACCACGGCTCAAAGATGCCCTCATGGAGCGCCAGCGCCGTGCCAAACGCGACCGGCGTGATGCTGGCGGTAAAGCTAAACGGGCGCAGCGCCATCCACCAAATGCGAATAAAACGCCGAATGCGCGGCTCGCTCGTCGTTGCGTCACTCAACGCGCGCGCGGCGCTTGGGCGCGGCTTCCACGGCACAAGTTGGCGCTCGACCTCTTCCATGCCAGCATTGACCGCCCAACCTAGGATCGCTACGACGATCAACGCCACAAAGATGGTCGAGATGTCATACACCTGATAGCTCTGCCAAATGAGTGATCCGAGTCCGCGACTCGGCTGCAACATCTCAGTGCCGACGATGACCGTGAGCGCAAACCCGAGACCGAGATTGATGCCGGTCAAGATGCTTGGCAGCGCGCCCGGCAACGCCACCGTCCACAGCAAGTCCCATCCACGCGCGCCGTTGTTTCGCGCGATGTCAAAGTAGCGCGTGTCGAGATTTAGCACGCCAGCGGCTGGGTTTAGCGCCACCAAAAAGAACACCGAAATAAACACGACCACATGCTTCGCGGTCTCGCCGATGCCAAATAGCAGCACCACCATGGGCACGAGCGCGATTTTTGGAATGGGGTACATCGCCGCGATGAGCGGCTGAAACAACACACGCACAAACCGATTCACCCCCATCAGCACGCCCAACAGCACCGCCGGTATCGCCGCAAGCACAAAGCCAATTGCTACACGCCGCAACGTGATGAGCGTCTCGTTGAGCAGAGTGCCATTCTGCAAGAGGGTCGCCATGCGCGCAAAGGTCTCGCTCGGCGCAGGAAAAAAGCGCGTGTCAATGGCGCCCGCGCGCGCCAAAATCTCCCACACCGCTAACAACAACAACGGCGACAGGAGTGACAACCAACGAGAGTTATTTATTCGCATCTGTGTAATAAATCGCTACAAACGTAACATGTCATTCTGAGGAGCGAGCGACGAAGAATCCCTCAGTTGTTGTATGTAGAGATTCTTCACTGCGCTGCGCTCCGTTCAGAATGACATCGTGTGTGTTTTTGTAGCACATCAGATTCACCTTTTGAGCGCACTCCAAACGCGATAGCTCAGCTCACCGTATTGCGGGTCACGCTTGAGCGCAATCGGATCACGCGGGCGCGCAAACGGCACGCGAATCCCATCTTTGATCTGCCCGGGCGCCGTCGTCATCATAAGCACACGATCGGCGAGCGTCAACGCCTCATCAATCGAATGCGTCACAAATAGAATCGTGCGCGCGCCGTCGGTGGCTTCCCACAGCCGCAGTAGCTCCGCATGCAGCGCGAGCCGCGTCTGCTCATCGAGCGCACCAAACGGCTCATCCATCAGCAACACAGACGGGTCGAGCGCCCACGCGCGCGCGAGCGCCA
>CAZVQE010000374.1:0-2374 GCA_964628875.1 uncultured Anaerolineae bacterium | reverse complement strand
CGTGAGAATTGATTTGACTAGCGCGCGCGGCATGAATGAGATCAGACTCGCCATCAACGCAGCTGGACCGCCGCGCAAGTTGATCGGCTTGATATTGAGCGCGCGCATGACCGCCAACGCCTCGCGCAACATCGCATACTCAACCGCAAAGCCATCACGGTCTGCGTAAATGTCGCCCGGTTTCATTTGCAATATGGCGCTACTGGCGTTGCCCATGATGTTGAGCAACATCTTTGACCATTTGAGGGCGCGATAGTCAGCGCATGGCGGCGCAAAAAACAATGTCGCCAGTTGTGCGCAGACTTGTGCGGCGGCGCCATTCGTCTGTATCGCCGCAAACATCGCCCCGCCCTTTGCTTTGTCAATGCGTATCGCGGCGGCGTCAATCATCGAGACGGGCACGGTCGTCGTCGCGGCGATCACATGCTCGGCGCCAAATTCACGCGCGAGTTTTTCTTCGCTGCCAATGCCATTTTGAAAAGCAACAAAGATCGTGGTAGGTGTGGTTACGTGCGGACTATCTTTTATTTGTTGAATCGCATCATCCACCGCATAGGCTTTCATGCACAAAATGACAGCATCGTAGGGCGCAAATGCTGCGTCGAGTGATGCAGCCACCTGCGCGCGCAACGTCGTCGGTGGCTGATCGAGCAATTGCGCACGCACGCCTTTGGCGCGCGCAGCCTCGACAAATTTGTTGCGCCCGATCAACGTAACGCGCGAATCAGCATCGAGTTGTTTTTCGAGTTGGCTGGCGACCCAGACACCTATTGCACCTGCGCCAAGAATTGCGATGTTCATTTTGCAGCTAATGTTATTGCATCACTAAATGTGCCATCGGCGGCACGGATCGTGATGGGTTTGAGTTGCGGAAAAGTGTAACTCCCGAGACGTAACGTATCAAATTGCTCGACATTTTTTACGACAAAAATAAGTTGAATGACGTCGCCGACTTTCCAGTCACGCGGCAGCACGCCGCCGATATCTGCTTGCGCGATGCGTTTGCCGCTTTGTTGAACATGAACAAACCAATGCACATCTTGAGTCGCGTCGGGCGGCTGTGTGATGGTCAATTGCGCACGCACAAATAATTCGCCATTGCTCATAGTTGTTGTATAGCTGTTGAGCATGACACCGTTTTCCCATTGACCCAAGTTGGTGGTTGACTTTGGTGCGTCAAATCGGGCGACCAGATAGCGCGGCTCAACAGCAAGTGATTGCATTTGGCGCGCGCGCGTCTGCCCTGCAAAAATGTACACGGCACTAGATTGCGGATACAACATCGCGTCGTTGCCATTGATGATGCGATGCGCATCGCCCAACATTAAAAATTTAAGGATAGTGGCGTCTTCGTCAGTGTTAGCGTCGCCGCCAATCGTCACTCCAATAAGCTCACAATTTGAGCATAAACGGCGCGCATCGGCAACAGCAGCAAGCGCGGGTCGAATAGGGCGATAGCCTCCTGTCTCATGCGCCGCCACAAAATCCGCAAAACGCAGTGTCGTTGCGGATTGCCACGCGACCATGACGGTCACAAGCGCGATGACTGCGGCACGCATTTTTGGGAATCGCGCGATAAGCGAATCAACGCCGTACGCCATCAACACAAAGGGCGCAGGATAGATGTTGCTGACGTATTGAATTTGTATGTCGCGTGATTGACGTATCTGCAAAATCAAAGGAATCAACAGCCACGCCAAACAAACAAGCAATGTTTTTTGCTGAGCAGTAGGCGCGCGATGGATGCCATTCGCCAAAGCCACCAACACCGCGCAAAACAAAATGATGATCGGCAACATATCGAGCCAAGCGAACATTTGTATTGGTTGCTGTAGCCATTGAGCATATGCCGCGCCGGTCAAATCTCTCAGGTGCAACCCGCCGCTGATCCAACTCGCGTAGGTAAACGCATCAGTCGTCCACTTTGCAGGTTGCGCATTGGTGGCAAACAGCGCGCGCAGATTGACAAAGTCACGCTGCGCATCGGCTCCAAGATAAATAGCGGCAACGGCGATCAATGGCAGCCACGCCGCTAGCCATGTTGTCCATCGGTGCGTACGCACATTCAACAAAAATACAAACGCAAAAACAGGCACCCAAAACACAGCCGCCAAATGTGTGCCTACCGCAAGCGCCATTCCACAACCCGCAAGCAACCATGCGCGCCATGTGCGTTGCTGCGCAGCCACGAGCAACCCCAACAATGCCAACGTCGAGAAAAGAGCGAGCGGCGCCGTCCATAGTTTGCGCGAAAAATAAACTGCCCACGGAACTGTCGCAAAAAACAACATCGTGAGCCAGCCAACGCGGCGATTAAAAAAACGCGCGCCGAGCCAACCACTCAATGCGACGGCTAGCACATCAAGCATGATGC
>CAZVQE010000373.1:0-2390 GCA_964628875.1 uncultured Anaerolineae bacterium | reverse complement strand
TTTTTGTATTTTCATATTTACTCCAATGGTAGCCCGGCGGCGCGCCAAGCCCCAATTGCACCTAAGTTGTAAACCTCTGTGTGCCCCGCGCGCTCAAGCATACTCGCCGCTTGACCGCTGCGGCTACCACTAAGGCAATACACAATTACAGGATTGTCCTTGGACACCTTGCCAAGTTGCGAATGCAGACTTTGCACATCAATGTTGATCGCGCCCGGGATATGACCGCTGCGAAACTCCATTGGTGTGCGCACATCAATGAGTGTGTGTGGTTGCTTAGCTTTTTTGTATTGCTCCATGTACGCTTGTGGCGTTATCGGTTTTCCGCCGCCAAAGAGCGACTTGAAGAGGTTAAACATTGCAAGCATGGTACCTGCTTTTTGCAGAATCAGGCAGGGGCAATTCACCTATAATCAGCCATAAGCTCAGCTTATAGCATGTTTGACCTCAACAAACTCCGTATCTTTATTCACGTCACGCAAGGTGGCAGCTTTAGCGCAGCCGCCCAACAGCTGTATATGTCTCAGTCCGCAGTCAGCCAGCACATGCAGGAGCTAGAGGCAGCGCTTGGGGTCAAGCTGTTTCAACGTGGGCGGCGCGGCGTCATGCTGACCATCGAAGGCGGCATCTTGCGCGAGTATGCACAGCGCATCATCAACCTCACTACAGAAGCCGAAAACGCTTTGCTCAATGTCGCCAATATCCGCATTGGCAAAATCAACATTGGCGCAACCTCGGGTGTGAGTGCATATCTGCTGCCGACATGGACGCATGATTTTCAACAACGCTATCCGCGTATCGTAGTCGCCACTCACACAACATCAACGTCTCAGATTGTGGCACAGCTTGATTCGCAAAAAATTGATCTTGGTTTTTTTGAGGGCGATCTTGATCTAGCAGATGCGATGCGCCTCGAACAAGAGCTTTTGTGCGAGGTGCCGCAGTTACTGATCGTCGGACCGCAACACGCATTTTGGAAGCGTAAAACATTGGCATGGCGTGACCTGCAAGATGCGCCCTTTATCACGCACCAAAGCGGTAGCCACTCGCGGCTTTGGCTCGATCATGTCCTACAAGGGCAACAGGTGCGCCCCAAAGTGGTTGCCGAATTTGACAACCTCGAGGCAATCAAACGCTCTATTTTTACTGGCGGCGCAATGACCATCATGCCGGCCTATGCAGTGGCAAATGAGATATCGCAGGGGCAGCTTCGCGCGATTCGATTGCCAATTCACCTGACACGTATGCTGCGCGCTGTGTGGAATCGAAACATCAGCCTTGCACCTATTGCGCGCGCATTCATGGCGTATGCGGATGCTTGTCTGCACACCGAGATGCCGCGCGTCTTTAGCGCAACAAATCGTCCAAGTAATTGACAAACGGTTTTATCGCGCGACAATCACTGACGACGCGCGCAAGAAAATCTGGCGCGCAAACCTCGGCGTCGGTGTAATGATGAACCGCGGTAATTTGTTTGTGCTGCAATAGCTCGATCTCCGTATGGTCACGCTCATAGCCTTTTGGCGCGGTCTTGAGACGCTCACCTTCGATTGCGCCAAAATGTTGCACGAAACTTTTTGTGCGTATGATCTTTTTGAATGGCGCTGCATCACTGTCAATCGCGCGGCGAAATTTTTCGAGCTGATCAGGCATCGGGCTATACAAGCCGCCCGCGACGATTGAGCGTCCATTTGGTTCAAGCCCTACGTAGTAGCCATGCGCCTTTGAGCGCCAACCACCGACTGCCACGAGCGCACCAAAGTTTGTCTTGTAGGGTGTCTTGTCTTTGGAGAATCGCACATCGCGATAGATACGCGCGATGCAATCTTTGGCTTTTAGTCCGTGCAGGTCATCCGTCGCACTCAGCTCAGCAATCAAATCCGTCAAAACCGCCTCAAATGCGGCACGCGCCGCTTCATACTCTGCGCGATGTGCTTCAAACCAAAGTTTGTTGTTGTTGCTGCTCAGTTTACTCAAAAAATTGAGCGCAACGGCAAGGTCTGTGTGCGATTTCATTTTGTTACTCACAAAAAAACAGAGCGAAGCGTTTCACATCCTACGCTTCGCTCCTTACAAACTGCAACAATTGAAGATCAACTACATGCGACGGCGAAACTCATCGGTGCGTGTGTCAATCTCAATGCGGTCGCCTGTATTCACAAACGCCGGCACTTGAATCTCAAAGCCTGTATTTTTCAACGTGGCTGATTTTGTCAGTTTACCTGAGGTATCACCACGCACAGCTGCCTCGGTGTAACCGACCTCGCGCGTGATCAACGTTGGCAATTCGACCGAGATGGCTTTGCCTTCATAAAACACAACCTCACATGGCATGTTGTCCTCGAGGTAGCCAATTGCAGAACCCATCATATCAGCTTGCACCTCATATT
>CAZVQE010000372.1:0-2395 GCA_964628875.1 uncultured Anaerolineae bacterium | reverse complement strand
TGGCGATTCATCTGTTTTTGAATGAGCCGTTGAGTTGGATGGGGCTGGTGGATATCGGACTATCGTCTGAGGAGCAACGCAACTCGCCACACACAGCGCCATTTGCCTATCGCCTCACGCCCGTGGGCGCGTGGCTACTGGGAATCGGTGAAAAGCCGGTCATGAGTGAAAGCGGCGGGCGGGTAATCGTGCAACCCAACTTTTCTGTGCTGGCGATTGAGCCTATTAGCGATTCGGCGCTGAGCACACTCGATCACTTTGCCGATGTTCAAGGCGGCGATCGCGCTGTGAGTTATTTGCTGACACGCGAGAGTGTCTATCGAGGTCAGCGCAATGGCTACGATATCGCGCGCATCGTTCAATTTCTTGAGGAGCATCAAGGCGCGGCGCTGCCACCCAATGTGCGGCGCACGCTGGATGAATGGGACGCGCAACACAATCGAATTGTCATTCGCCGCAATGTGCGTGTCGTGCAATACGGTGACGGTGACGCGCGCGACGCCGCTCAAAAAGCGCTATCGCGATCAGGCGCGCGCGCGATAAGCGCAGATTTTGACCGCGTAGATGACGCCACCGAGTCCATCATGAGCAAGCTGCAACAAGCAGGTTGGGCGCCATTGCACGACAAGCAAAATGAGCCTGCGCCGCACGATATCGCCGTAGATGCACTTGGCAATATTCGATTTAAGGTGGCGACGCCGAGCATCTATACGCTTGCGGCGGTTGAGCGTATTGCGCAGCGCGATGGCGCGCGCGCCGTCATCAATCAAGCCAGCGTGATGCGCGCGGTGCAGCTTAGCGCGTCGCAAAGCAGCATCACAATTGATGATGCAATCCGTGAGATTGAGCGGTTAAATGGCGCGCCACTCGATACAGAGCTTGCACAACGCATTCGTATTTGGTCGGGTGTGTATGCTGGCGCTGAATTAGAGCAAGTGTGGCTGGTGACTTTGCCATCAAACGCCGCGTTACAGTCGCTGATGAGCGATTCGGCGATCAGTGACGCGCTCCAGATCATCAGCGCCGAAGATGCCGAGATGCCGCGCGTGTTAATAGACACAAAAAAAGCGCCGCAGATACTTGCGGCGCTTGAGAAGCTCGGAATCTCGTAAAGTCGTCAGCGTGTTTGCCGAACTGATCACTCTTTGGCGTAAATTTTGTTTTTGTCTATGCGCTGACGGTTAAAGCTAAAGGCAACTTCTTCGACTTTGACTGGGATGTCACGACGCATCGGATGCCCTTTGTAATCCGGCGGCAACAAGATGCGCCGCAGATCGGGGTGATCGGTAAATTGCGCGCCAAACAAATCATAGATTTCGCGCTCGTACCAGTTTGCATTTTGATACACACCGCACGCGCTCGGGATCACAAAATCATGCTCGCTCAGAAATACTTTGAGGCGCACGCGCGCATTGCGGCTGGTCGAGTAGAGGTGATACACAATCGCATAACGCGGCTCACTTGGCAAATAATCCACACATGTCTCATCGGTAAACATGTCAAATTTTTGCTCATCGCGCAAATGCGTCAGCACCTCGATGATGCGCTCGCGCGAGACGGTCAGCGTAATCTCGTCGCGAAAGACCTCGACATTGCTGATTGCATCGCCGAGCGCGGCGCTATAGGTTTCATTCGTTGGCATGATTATTATTTGAAGCGAACGCCGAGCAAGTCGCAGCATCCATTGTCATGATTATTGCCACTCGGTCAGTTTTTGATTCTTGATTTTTTCTTGCAGGCGCATGATGCCGTCAATGAGTGTCTCTGGGCGTGGCGGGCAACCCGCGACATACACATCCACTGGCACGATCTCATCCACGCCTTGCACGATGGCATAGTTATTAAACACGCCGCCACACGACGCGCAATCACCCATCGCAATGACCCACTTCGGATCGGGCATCTGATCGTACAGATTGCGCAATACCGGCGCCATCTTGCGGCTGACGCGACCCGCCACAATCATCAGGTCACTCTGACGCGGGCTGGCGCGCATGAGCTCCATTCCAAAGCGCGAGAGGTCATAGCGGCTGGCTTGTGTGCTCATCATCTCGATGGCGCAACACGCCAAGCCAAATAGCATGGGCCACAACGCATTCGCGCGCGACCAACCGACCGCTTTTTCGAGCGTGGTGGTCACCACACCCATATCACCCAGTTTTTGTTCAATACCCATTTTGATTTTGGTTTTGTTTTTTTAGAATTTGTCTCGTCGCAGTCGCGGCTACTTATCCATCGTTTCCCATTCGAGCGCGCCTTTTTTCCACACCCAAATCAGACCGACCAGCAGCACACCGACAAAGCTCAGCATCGCAAAGAAGCCCGGCAGCCCCAACTCACGAAAAGCGATTGCCCACGGATAGAAAAACACAATCTCAATATCAAACAAGATAAA
>CAZVQE010000371.1:0-2412 GCA_964628875.1 uncultured Anaerolineae bacterium | reverse complement strand
AGCGCAGTGTAGCCATTTTGTTGCGAGCCGATCAGCACGAGTTGAATATCCTGAGTGCCACGCTCCCGACACGGCGCCAACGCGCGCACAAGATTAGCGTGATTTTTGTGCGCCCAAAATTGCGCTGGATAAAAGATAAATTTTTGCGGCAACGGACAACGCGCCTCAAAGTCGGCGGGCACAGTCCGATTAAACACATGCGCAGGCGCGATATACGGCAACGCAAAAACGCGCTCAGGCGCGATGCCGTAACTCTCGATCACTTGTTGCTTGCCAATGACGCTGTCCACCAGCACGCCGCTCGCCCATGCGCAGATATTGCCAAAGAGCTGCTCACGAAATTCATACTCGCCACCGACCTCAGGAAAACGGCGCTCGTAGCGGTGCATCAGATCGTGGATCGTCACCAGCGAGCGCACGGGCGACTGAAAGCTCCACGCGGCTTGATTGCTAAACACCCATAGGTCACAGCGCTGGCTCAGCATCGCGCGCGCGGGCGTGTCAAAGTGCGGCGTGAGTGCGCGCCAGATGCGCATCGGCAGTCGGGCGCTGCGCCAGGCTTTGCTGGTGAATCGCGCTGTGCGCGATGGCGTCATGCGCACGAGCGGAAGGTCACAGTCAGGCAGATACTCGATCCAACGATCACTGCCACAGCCAACCACAACCTCGTAGCCCGCCTCGCGCAACGCGCCAAACGCGCGCAACATTGTCAGATCATGTTGCAGCGCGCCGCCGGCTGGCTCGCCGTCTAAATACAAACCGATCTTGGGCATTTATTTTGCAATCGCTACAAAACACGCGCCCCACGTGTTAAAGCCGAGCGCCGCGCCACTCAGCCATTCTTCGGCGTGCTTGACTTCAAAGCCAGCCTCATTCAACAAAAGCTCTAGCTCGGGCTGAAACAAATAACGCATGCGGTGCGTCTCTTGTAGCTCGTCCACGTTGCCACTGCGCTTGTCGGTGATAAACACGTGATAGTTCACATCCACCCAGTTTTCATTTGCATAGATCACTGGCTCGGCGAGACGCACCACGCGGATGGCATCATCCTCTAGCCGTTTGACACGCACAGCCGGACGATCAGTCAGCACGGCGGGCCCGTACCACACGTCAAAGATCAGCGCACCACCTTTGCGCAGATGCGCACGCGCCGTGTCAAATGCGCGCCGCACGTCATCGTTGGTTGTCTGGTAACTGATGACGTGAAACAACGACAGCGCCACGTCAAATTTTTCTTTGACCCGTGCTTCGCGGATGTCGCCCGCGCTAAAGCTCATGCGCGACGCGACCGACTTTGGCAGTGCTGCGACACGCTTTTTGGCGGCCGCCAACATCTCATCACTCATGTCCACGCCGTGCACGCGATAGCCTTGCTCAGCGAGTCGTGCAGCATGATAGCCCGTGCCACAGCCGAGTTCGATCAGCGATTTTGCCTTTGGCGCAAAGCGATTGATGAGGCGCACCAGATACGCCGTCTCTTCGGCATATTGTTTGTCGCGGTAGAGCAGATCGTAGTAACGTGCGTAGTTTCCAAATACAGCCATGCGTGAGATTGTATGCAAAATAAAGATGAAGCGTATTTGCGCGCTATGTGCGATGTAAAAAGAGCGTGTATCGTCGCTAATGTTTATATTTCTTTGTTATGCGTGTTCCGACTATTGAAATCACAAAAAACGCAGTTGCTGATAGCACGATCATTGCACCTGGCGCCACATCCAACGCATAAGAAGCAAATAGCCCAAGCATAACTGCGCACGCTGCCAAAAATGTTGCAAGCGCCATCATGCTCGCTAGTCGCGATGTGAGAAGAGAGGCAGTAGCGGCCGGGGTAATTAGCAATGAGGTCACCATGAGTGTGCCGGCGCTACTGATGCCAGCCACAACACTAAGAGTGAGCAATACCAGCATCAGCGTGCGCAATCCATCTACTGGAATGCCGATCTTTTTTGCGTAAATTGGGTCGAAAGATGCTAAAGCTAATTCTTTGTGCGTTGCGCCCAACGTTAACAACACGACTGTCGCTACTAATGCCGTAAAAAATAAATCGCCATCGGTAATTGCCAGAATGTTGCCAAATAAAAAGTGACTTAGGTCTCGGGTGTAGCTACGTGTTGCGGAGATAAGCACTACACCGAGTGCCAGCGCCCCCGTAAAGGCAACGCCAATAGTAGTGCTTTCGCGCAATCTGCTATTGCGACCAAACCATGCAATTGCAGAAGCGGTGAGCAACCCTGCAATCAATCCGCCCACTAGTATGTTGCCTCTGGTAATGTAGGCGACAACTACGCCGGGCAATACACTATGCGAAATTGCATCTCCGATGTATTCCATGTTTCGTAAAACGACAAAGCATCCCAACAAACCGCAGATCAGCGCAAGCACCAAGCCAATAGCCATGCCTCGTTGCAGAAA
>CAZVQE010000370.1:0-2414 GCA_964628875.1 uncultured Anaerolineae bacterium | reverse complement strand
CGATCATGAATGGGCCAATCTCGCGCAATGCGATTTTTGCCCATAGAAATGATGAACCCCAAATAATGCTCAGCGCAAAAAATGCGCCCCACCGTTGCCAATCGCGTGTCATGCTGTATATGCCTCGCGCGACATTGTAGCGTGTCAAGCAGTTTCCATTTATCCGAGCGCCATTCAGCAAAAAATCACGATGCTGAGCTATGCTCGCGCACATGACAGACACAAAAGAGATTGTTGTTTATGGCGCCACGTGGTGCTCGGACTGCCGTCGCGCAAAGATTTTCCTTGGCGAGCAGCGCGTTCATTACAAATGGATTGACATCGAAGAGCAGCCAGAACATCAAGCATTTGTCGAAAAAATCAACGATGGCAAGCGCATTATTCCGACGATTGTTTTTCCGGATGGCGGCATCTTGATCGAGCCGAGCAACGCTGAGCTAGCCGCAAAACTCGGCTTGCAGACCAAAGCACGCATGTCGTACTACGATCTCATCATCGTGGGTGGCGGACCCACTGGGCTGACGACCGCGCTGTATGCCGCGCGCGAAGGCATGGATGTGCTACTAGTCGAGCGCAGCGCACTCGGCGGACAAGCTGGCGTCACCGAGCGTCTCGACAATTTTCCGGGATTCCCTGACGGCATCTCGGGCGCAGAGTTTGCAAACCGTTTGACACGTCAGGCGGAGCGCTTTGGCGTCGAGATGCTCAAGGCGCAAGCCGTGACCGACCTACGCGCAGAAGGCGAAAGTCGCTACATCAAAACCTCAGACGGCGCAGAATATGGCGCGCGTGCAGTTCTCATTGCCACTGGCTCAACGTATCGGCGGCTCGGCGTCAACAACGAAGATCACCTTATCGGCGCAGGCATCCATTTTTGCGCGACATGCGACGGTCCGTTTTATAAGGGCCAACATATCGCAGTGATCGGCGGCGGCAACAGCGCGGGCGAAGAGAGTTTGTTTCTGGCGCGGTTCGCGGACAAGATCACGCTGCTTGTGCGCAGCGATCACCTCAGCGCCAGCAAGATCGTCGTAGACAACCTCGCCTCGCATCCAAAGGTTGAGATTCTTTACAACACGGATGTGGTGGAATTTGTCGGCGAGCAAAAGCTACAGGGTGTGAAAATCAAAAATCGCGCGAATGGAAAAATAGAGACGCTCACTCCAAAAGGTGTGTTTGTGTTTATTGGCTTGCATCCTAATAGTGATTGGCTGCCACAGACGATTCAGCGTGACGCGCATGGATTTATCACCACCGATGCCACGCTACAAACCAGTTTGAGTGGCGTATTTGCTGGTGGCGATGTGCGGCTCGGCAGCACCAAACAAGCCGCAAGCGCCGCAGGCGAAGGCGCAACTGCGGCGTTGATGATCCGCGATTACCTGCGCAAAAAATAATTGCGCGATAAAGAATCCCTTGCGCATAAATTTACTCGTCAGGGATTCTTCACTCCGCTTTGCTCCATTCAGAATGACAAATCATGATTTATTTACTTGCCTCCAACTTACTCAAAAAAAAATAATGAGTGAATGCTAAATTCACAAAAATACGGTGATAAACTCATGCGAATGTTGCAATTGACCGATGTGCTCAATCTCGCGCCTGACAAGGTGTGTTGCGGTGTTCCGAGGTTTTGTCACGTTTAGCGTCTATCGCACCATTTGTTATTCCATTTGCAGCAACCGCGCTAAACAGCGCGGTTTTTTATTTTTCTATGAGTGACTTTGATTTTGAGGAATTGGCACATCGCTTGCATCAGCGTCAGCGATTGGCAACGCAATTGCCAATCCGTAGATTTAGCGAGCAATTTTTAGATCAAACGTTGGAGTTGATCTTTCCAAACATCATCGTGGGTGACACCGCCCCATGCACCGATGATGATGTGAATTGCAAACTCGAGAGCGCTCAGGTTGCCCTTGAGCAAGCGCTTGCGCCGGTCATGCCCGCCGACCGCACACACGCCAACGATGCGATTCATCATTTCTTTAATCATCGGCTGATGGATTTGATTGATCGTTTGTGGCTGGATGCTGAGGCGATCTTTATGGGCGATCCTGCCGCCGCCAGCGTTGATGAGGTCATCAGCACGTATCCCGGGTTGCTTGGCGTGGCGATTCATCGAATCGCACACGAGTTTTATTTGTTTGAGGTGCCTGTCTTTCCACGCATGTTGAGCGAGATCGCCCACCGTCGCACGGGAATTGACATCCATCCGGGCGCGCGTATCGGAGAATCGTTTTGCATAGATCATGGCACGGGCATCGTCATCGGTGAGACGGCCATTCTAGGAAACAATGTCAAGCTGTATCAAGGCGTCACGCTCGGCGCACTCAGCGTGCGTAAAAATCTGGCATCCTCAAAGCGGCATCCGACGATTGAAGACAACGTCGTGATTTATGCCAACGCCACCATCC
>CAZVQE010000369.1:0-2417 GCA_964628875.1 uncultured Anaerolineae bacterium | reverse complement strand
TGGACGCCAGCAAGAAGCCACCGTCAATAATGATGGTTTGTCCGCGGATCATGCTCGCGTCGGGGCTGCACAAAAAGGCGACACACTTGGCGACATCCTCGACGGTGACGATGCGCCCAGCAGGTGTGCGCTTGATCGTCTCCGCGACCATCTGCTTGCCCTGCTCAAAGTGTTGCAGTGCATCCGTATCAATCGTGCCGGGCGACACGGCATTGACGACGATATTCATCGGTGAGAACTCAACTGCGCAGTAGCGCGTCACTACTTCGAGCGCACCTTTGGATGAGCCGACGACGACATAGTTTGGCAAGGTGCGCAGATTGCCGATGGACATCATATTGACGATGGCGCCGCCGCCGCGCTGTTGCATGATCGGCGCAGCTTTTTGCGAAGTAAACAACGCCGCGCGCGCGTTGATGTTCATCGTCCAGTCCCAGCCTTTGATCTTTTGCTCCATGATCGGGCGGTTGTAGCCGCTGGCGGCATTGTTGATGAGGATGTCAAATCCGCCGTACGCCTGCACGGATTCATTGATGAGTGTGTCAATGCCCTCAGGCTCACCGACGTCCGCCTTGACAAGGTGTGCGCGCCGACCGAGCGCCTCGATTGCGCGTGCGGTGTCCTCCGCTGGCGCCCGATTGCGAAAGAAGTTGATCACGACATCCGCGCCCTGCGACGCTAGATTTAACGCGATTGCGCGCCCAACGCCGCGCCCGCTGCCG
This sequence comes from uncultured Anaerolineae bacterium, assembly GCA_964628875.1. GTDB lineage: Bacteria > Chloroflexota > Anaerolineae > J036 > Brachytrichaceae > AQU-03. Next base: position 1,695 of record CAZVQE010000369.1, on the reverse strand, counting down.
GTGATGACCGCCACTTTGTTTGAGAAATCAAAAGCCATAGGAGGCACATTATCCATGTAGAATTGTTTTTCATTTGATGAAGCCTTATTTGAGCAAGAGTGTTTTTGGCGCGCTTGTTTTGTCGCTGTTGCTGACGGCGTGTGGCGTTGCATCTGCAAATTCATCCGCGCCGAATAATGCGGTTGCGGTGTTGGATGTGTCACAGGTCAAAGTCACTATGATGACGCCCGAAGCAAACGCCGCGCCGACTGCCATTCCACAAACACAAAACGCGCAACAACCTGTTGCGCCGACTGTGCAAGTGGTCGTCGAGTCACCGAGCCAAACAAAACCGCAAACGGAGTATTCGCAGCCTGAGTTGCCTATGGTTGCTGCGCCGCAGTCGGCAGTTTTGCCAACATGGACTGCCATTCCTCAAGCACAAAAACAAAACGCGCGCGCACCAGAGCAACCCACGCAAATCAGCATCCCCGCGATCAATCTAAATGTGCCGGTGATGGAGGCGCATCTCGCCGTATATGCCAATGGCAGCGCCGAGTGGGTGCTACCCAAGGGTCGCGTCGCCGCGTGGCACAACAACTCGGCGTTGCTCGGCGAAGGTGGCAACCTCGTGCTAAACGGTCACAACAACATTGAGGGCTCAGTCTTCGCGCGGTTGCAAGAGTTGAAACCGGGTATGCAAGTGATCGTGCGCAGCAAGTCGCGCCAAATCACCTATCGCTTGGATGAAAAAGAATTATTGCTCGAACGGGGTCAACCCATGAGTGTGTTGCTGGATCATGGCAAATACATTTTGCCAACCGGTGATGATCGTCTGACGCTTGTGACGTGCTGGCCCAACACGGACAACTCACATCGTTTGATATGGATCGCGTATCCAATCGAAGACAAACTGCTATAAATCATGTGGACCGATTACTTTATTCCGCGCACGCTTGATGAAGCGCTATCGCTGTTGGCACAGCGCGCGCCAAACGCACGCATCATCGCGGGTGGCACCGATTTGATTATTGAGTTTGAGCGCGGCGTGCGTCAGCCGTGCGTGTTGATTGACATTACACGTTTGGGTGAATTGAACTCAATGCGTATGGACGAACGCGGCGAAATCCACATCGGCGCGCTGGTGACGCACAACGACGTAGTGGCGTCGGAGCTATGTGTAAATCAAGCGCTGCCGCTGGCGCAAGCCTGCCGCGAAGTGGGCGCGCCACAAATCCGCAATCGCGCCACCATCGCTGGCAACCTCATCACGGCTTCGCCTGCCAATGACACCATCGCGCCGCTTATAGCGCTGGGTGCGCGCGTAACACTGCGCTCAGTGCGCGGGTCGCGCGAGGTGGCGCTGAGCGATTTTTATCTCGGCGTGCGCAAGACCGTGATGCAAACGGATGAGTTGCTGACTGAGATCACATTCCCCGTACTGACGCCCAATCAACGCGGCGCATTTATGAAGCTGGGACTGCGGCGCGCGCAAGCCATCTCGGTGGTGACAGCGTGCGCGGTGATCATGCTCGATGCGCATCAACGTGTGAGCGATGCGCGCATCACTTTGGGCGCGGTTGCGCCGACCATCATTCGTGCGCGCGAGGCGGAGCAGGCGCTCAACGGACAATCACTCAGCAACGAGACGATCACACGAGTCGCTGCGCTGGCGCAGAGCGCCGCCAAACCGATCAGCGACGTGCGCGCCTCAGC
>CAZVQE010000368.1:0-2421 GCA_964628875.1 uncultured Anaerolineae bacterium | reverse complement strand
GGCGTATACCGTCAACGTCTGATTTTTTGCATGCCCGGATCGCCCAACGCCGTGCAAGTCGCAATGGATAAACTCATCATGCCCGAGCTGGAGCATGTGGCATGGGAAGTCACTCGATAAATGCGCGTCCTGCAAATATTGACGTATTACAAGCCGCACATTAGCGGCTTGACCATCTATGTGGAGCGACTTGCGCGCGGTCTTGCGCAACGAGGCCACACGGTAACGATTCTTACTTCGCAATACGAGGCGTCTCTACCGCGAAATGAAATTACAGATGATTGTAGCGTTGTACGCGTGCCGGTGGCTTTTCGCATCGAGCGCGGCGTAGTGATGCCGCTGTTTGGTCACATCGCGCGCAGTCTCATTCGACATCATGACATCGTGCATCTGCATCTGCCTCAATTTGATGGTGCGGGGCTTGCGATTAACGCACGGCTGTTGCGCAAGCCATCGCTGTTGACCTATCACTGCGACATTCAGTTGCCTTCTGGCGAGCTAACTGGCATCGTGCAACCTGTGATCGAAGGCGCAAACCACATCGCAGCGATGGCCGTTGATCGCATCGTGTCCTACACAAATGATTACGCAACACATTCGCATTTTTTGGCACGTTACAAACACAAGGTCAATATCATCCCGCCGCCAGTTGAGATGCCCACGCCAGCGGCAGAGGACATTGTCGCATTTAGGCAAAAATGGGGCGTGACCGGTAAAGCCATCATCGGCATGGCGGCGCGTTTGGCAAGTGAAAAAGGCGTCGAAGTGTTGCTAGATGCATTTGAGCGCGTGAGGCAGACCCACCCCGAGGCGCATGTCGTGTATGCCGGCACCTATCAAAACGTGCTAGGCGAAGAGAAATACGCACAGCGCATCCGCGAGCGCGTAGATCAACTCAATCAACATGGCACGTGTTGGACGTTTACAGGAGCGCTGAGTGGAATGGAACTGGCGGCGTTTTTTGGCAGTTGCGATGTGTTTGTCGTGCCGAGCCTCAACTCTACTGAGTCATTTGGATTGGTGCAAGTCGAAGCTATGTTGTGCGGTACGCCCTGTATCAGCAGTGACTTGCCGGGTGTGCGCGTGCCAGTGCAAACGACTGGCATGGGTAAAGTTGTCCCTATCGGTGATGCTTCCGCGCTGGCAAATGCCATTCAAATCATCGTCTCAAATAAAAATGCCTATGCGAAGTCGCGCGCAGAAGTCGAAACGCACTTCAACACGCAACGCACATTGGACGACTATGAAAATCTATACGCAGAGCTAACGCACTCAGCTACGGCATGAGTTGATAGATCGCTGTGTTGCCCGCACGAAAAACCGATTTGCCTATCGCGCCAAATGCATCAAGCCCCTCAGGCGCATAACGTGAGCGCTCAGCCTCGCCGATAAACACATACGCAATTTTGAATTGTTGGGCGATGCGTTTTTTTAGGGCGATATCTTGCGTTTGAAAGAAATCCTCAATCAATGGTTCGCGTCGCGCTGGCTCGTTGTAATCGCCTCGCCATTGATTTTCGTGACCGCCCCACCCAAGCAACGTCGGCAATCCAGTAAATGCCGAAACGCGCCCTTCGTAATGATAGGAGGCATATTTGTCGCCGGGCGCTTCGGCGATGACAGGCGCGCCACGCACGTTGGCGTTGAGCCAGTCAATGGCTTTGGCATCGTCGGCATGATATTGGCGCAGATACGCAAAGCCATCAAGTGTCGGCTTTGGCTTAAAGTCGTCGGCGCGGGTGAATGCGGCTTCGAGTGGATACATCATGCCCGCCGCAATAAAAAACAACGCGACCAGCGCAATCGCGCGCGGCAAAACTGATTTTGAGTGAATGAAATACATCACTGCAAACGCGCTGGCAACTGACCACACCGTCCACGCTTGATAGTAAAACTTAAACACCGAGTTCATGCGTGTGCCAAAGTTATCAAGCAAGAAAACAAACTCAACGCTACACGTCACCAATGCGCCCAATACAAACAGCAGCAACACATAGTGACGTATTTCGATGCTGCTGAGAATGGCGCTGCGAGCGCGCACAAGATCGCGCCACAAGATCGAGATGCCAATAGCGACACACGCTAGCAACACCAATGGCGCCCACGGGTCAGTGAGGCGTTGCAGCAATCGCGCACGCGCCATGTCTGCTGTAACGCCCATGACGCTGCCTGACTGATTCAACTCAGCCCACGCAGCCCGCACCTGCGGCGATGCGATGCTCAGCATCGCACCAAACAACACAAACACGAGTAACAACGCCAACATCCACACAAGTGCTTGGCGCAAGATCGGCTTTGCATCGCGCCCGATTTGCAGCAAAACAAACGTGACCAAACAAATCAACAATGGCGCGAAAAACACAAAAAACTGCACGAAACGCGTCCCATTAAAAATGTTGAGTCCGATGCCTTTGGCTTGCG
>CAZVQE010000367.1:0-2422 GCA_964628875.1 uncultured Anaerolineae bacterium | reverse complement strand
TATCAGACGCACCGCTCAATCCCGCCAACGCAAAAGGCAGCTGGCTCAACGGATGCAGATCCGCCGCGCGAACCTCGTAACACCTAAAGCCTTGTGGCTGACGTGTGAAATTTGAAATGCGCTCGCGGGGTGGCTGTGCGACGACCTCGGCGTGCGTCGCCCAGCCGCACACGACCGCGTCACGCTCTTGGCGCGGCGGCTGATCGGGCGCAATCAGCACCAGCACATAGTAGGCGGGCGCACGTCTGAGCGCGTAATCTTCGCGCACCATCAGATGCGCATTTGGCGAGATGCGCGTCTTGCTGGTTTTAATCTCAACATCGCCATCATCGGTTTTGCCGCGCGTGTGCAACGTATCAAACTGTGTGATCGTGCCATATCGCAATCGCGCCCAGATCAATTCACCCAAGACACCAACATAAGCGTCATATGGCGAGGCGCGCGTGCGGCGCATCTGACGCGCCTCAGTCTCGCGCACGGCGCGTGCGATCATCCCAGCGTCTATTACAACTTGAACGAAGTGAGATGGCAATGGATTTTGCATGGCGCACGCCAATGATAATAGAAACACACTATGGCAAAAATCACTCTTATTGGCGCGGGCAGTACCGTCTTTGCAAAAAATTTGATCGGCGATATTTTGAGCTATCCAGAGCTGGCTGACTCGCACATCGCGCTCTACGACATTGACGCCGAGCGCCTCAAGACGAGCGAGATCATGGCAAACCATCTCGCACGTGCGTTGGGCGCCAAGCCACGCATTACTGCCACGATGGATCGCAAAAAGGCGCTCAAAGGTGCGGACTATGCCATCAGCATGTTTCAGATTGGCGGCTACAAACCCAGCACGGTCATAGATTTTGAGGTGCCAAAGAAATACGGCTTGCGCCAAACCATTGCCGATACGCTTGGCATCGGTGGCATCATGCGTGCGTTGCGCACAATTCCAGTTTTCTTAGACATCACGCACGAGATGGAAAAACTATGCCCCGATGTGACGTTTTTGCAATATGTGAATCCAATGGCGATGAACTGCTGGGCGATCTCGCGTGCAAGTTCGATTCGCACGGTCGGGCTGTGTCACAGCGTACAAGGCACGGCTGAGCAACTCGCGCAAGATATCAACGTACCCATCGAAGATATCAACTACATCTGTGCAGGCATCAACCACATGGCGTTTTATTTGCGCTTTGAGCGCAACGGTGAGGATCTTTATCCGCGCATTCGAGCGGTCTTGGAGAATGGCAAACAGCCGCGCTGGAATCTGACGCGCTATGAAGTCTTTAAGCGATTGGGGTATTTCGTCACCGAGTCGAGTGAACATTTTGCCGAATACGTGCCGTGGTTTATCAAGCGCGACCGACCCGACCTCATCAAACAATTTAACGTGCCGCTTGATGAATACATCACGCGTTGCGAGTTTCAACTGGCTGGCTGGCACAAGATGCGCGAGCACTTTGAACGTGGCGAAGGACTAGAACACAAGCGCAGTCATGAGTATGGCAGTGGCATCATCCATGCGATGGAGACCAACACGCCGCGTGTGATCTATGGCAATTTGCCCAATACGGGTTTGATTGACAACTTGCCGCAAGGTTGTTGCGTCGAGGTGCCTGTGCTTGTGGATCGTAATGGATTGCAACCGACCAAGATCGGTGCGCTCCCACCTCAACTCGCGGCGCTGATGCAGACCAACATCAATGTGCAGAGTCTGGCTGTCGAGGCAGCCCTGACTGGCAAACGCGAGCATGTGTATCACGCGGCGATGCTCGACCCGCACACAGCCGCCGAGCTCAGTCTCGATCAGATCGTTTCGCTCGTTGATGATCTGCTTGCCGCGCACGAGCAGACAGGCTTGATGCCAAAATATGTGTGACCGCTAATGCATTTCGCGTGGCGCGCGCCACACGCTGCTGCCGTCGGGTCGCGCTTGTGTCACAGTCACTGCATCGCCCACGCTGATTACACCGCGCGCAAAGTGTGTGACATTTTGACCAAACATTATTTTCTGATGTGTAGTGCGATAGCTTGCGAGCGTATGTAGCGGCTCGACGCCTTTCTCGGCGCTGGCTTGATTCACCGTCGTCATCACACAGCGCGCACACGGCTTGACAATCCCCATCGGCACCTCGCCTACGCGGATGTCATCCCACATGTCTTCGGCAAATGGCGCGCAGCCTTCGATTACGATGTTTGGACGAAAGCGATTCATCAGCATCGGCGCATCAAGGCGCGTGTTGAGATCGTCGAGCGAGGCTTGCGAGATCAGCAACAGCGGATACCCATCTGCAAAACCCGTTTGATCCTCGGTGCGGCGCGCATAGTCGGGGTTGCATTGGCGCACATGCTCGTCAGCGATGCGCATGAGTCGCACAGATTTGTTTAGAAATTGGCTCGCCCACTGCGCAACGCTATCACCTTG
>CAZVQE010000366.1:0-2455 GCA_964628875.1 uncultured Anaerolineae bacterium | reverse complement strand
TCATTACTTTAAATTCAACATTTTGTTCACTCGTAGATTGAAACGTAAGTCCAAATAATACGGCCTCTAAAATTGCCACCAACAATAAAGTGGAAATGTAAATACGTCGTTTCATATTGCCTACTCATTACACGATTTTTTGTCACGCGGATCACAGCTTTCAATTTGTTTATTCCAATCCGCATTTAAGTAAGTCCGACCATTCGCAGTCACAGATAGAAAATTTCCTTTAATGTCACATAGAATATCAATCCAAATGAAGATATATTTTTCTTCAAACTCTGCGAGTTGCCCGTGCCCGGCACGATACTGTCCGCCGAGATAAAGCGCCCAACACAGCAATCTACCTCAGTGCGATCTCAAACGCATCGAGCCGCAAATTGTGATCTTGCGCGCCCTGCGGCGGCGGCAACAGCCGCACACTGATGATGTGCGTCCCTGTGGTCAACGTCAATGGCAACTCGATGCGTTTCCATTCGCGGTCACTCGGCGCGATCGTCGCCAGCCTAGTCGCGCCATAATCTACGCTGACCTCAAATCGCAGCGGCACGTTGGCGTAGCTCTGTGCGATTGTGGTCAGTGTGTAGTTGCCTGCGCTCGGCACATTGATCAGCGCGACACCGATTCCCTGTCCAAAGATCACACCGATATTTGGCTCGCCGCCAAATCGCAGCGACTTGCCCTCCCATGTTTGCATATCCTCAGCTTGCAGGGTAAATGGCAACGTCGTCACGTCACGCGTCACGCGCAGTTGCGGGTCGAGCGAGTCCAGTCGCACATAGTCGAGATTGAGGTTGTAGTTAAAGTTCGAGGTAGCGTTATCGGGCGATTCCAACAGACGAATAAGCAACGCATGTCTGCCCGCGCTGATAAAGGTCAGCGTCTCATACTCGCGCCACGCATGCTCATCGCGTGGGATCGTAAACTCTTTGAGCGTGGTACCGTCTTGCTCCAGCACAAATCGCATCGGCAAATCGGAGGCGTTTTGTGCGCGCACCTCGATGCGATAGGTCATCGGACGTTGCGCGTCAATCACCGCCGCGCCGATGCCCTGATCAAAGATCACACCCGTGTTTGGGTCGCCCGCAAATTTGAGCGTGCGACCGCTGAATGATTGCATATCCTCAGCCTCGATGCGCAGCGTGTCGCTGAGCGCGCGCGGCGCGAAGATGCTGAGATCGAGCCGATCGAGCCGCACCCAATCAAAGTTGAGATTGCGATCAATCTCGCCGAGCGTGAGCGCGTTTGAGTTGTCATTCAAAAAGCGCACGCCGATGAGATACACACCGACTTGTAGATCGAGCGCGGCACCGAGCTCTTGCCATGAGTTGTCGGCGCGCGCGAGCGCAAATTTGCCGACCGAGTCGCCATTCAGCTCAAGTTGAAATTGCACAGGCGCAGGCGCGGTGTTGCGCGCGCGGATGCTCACCTGATAGCGTCCCGCCTCGCGCACGCGCATGAGCGTCATCGCCACTTCGTTGCCAAAGATCACACCGATATTGGGGTCTTTTTCGTAGCGAATCGGATTGCCATTGATGAGGCGCATATCCTCAGCCTCGACCTGCGTCGTGTCGCCGACGGCGCTGATGAGTGTGTTGATCGCGTCGCCCGCGACAGTCTGTGTCACCGGCTGATGCGCAAAAAATGTAGCGACCAGCAAACGAAATTGATCTTGCTCGGGCGCGGCGATCTGCGACAGCACGAGTCGTTCGTAGTAGTCGCGCGCCTCTGTATAGTGCCGTTGATAAAAGGCAGCATCGCCCAGATCGGCGTATTGTGCGCGGGTGATGCCGCCGTCGCGCAGTGCGTCGGCGCGGGCGGCGAGTGAGGCGGGTGTCTGGGTGAATTGCAACTCAGCGCGCTCAAGCATCAACGGCAAGGTCGGGTCGTGTGGCGTGAGCGTGCGCGCGCGTTGCCATGTGTCTTTGGCGCGTTGCCAGTCGCTGAGCGCGGCATAGGCTTGCCCGAGCCGCGTCAGCGTAAATGCGTCGTCGGGGCGCCAACGCAGCGCGGCTTGTAGATCGCCGATAGCATTTGTGATTTGTTGCGGGCTGTGCGTGGTCGGCAGTTGATCGAGCGCGCGCGACTGCCACTGCAAATTGGCGTCCAGCGTGCGTCCGGCGCGGCTGACATACCACGTCCACATCAGACGCGGTGCGAGCGCGATTCCCGCAATGATGACGAGCGCAAAGATAACACCAACTTTTTTTGAACGCACGTTGATTATTTTATGCAATACTTTGTTTATATTTGACTCATGTGTTGTTTAGCTAATGCTATACACTGACAGTATGAGCAAAATTCCATCCAGCCAAATCACCCCTGAGCATGTGTATTGGTCGTCGCGCGTCAAAAAAATCAACCGACGCACATTTTTGGCGGGCGGGATGATGGCGGGTGGGGCGCTCATCGCCGCGTGTAGCTCACAACCGACGCCGGCGCCGACTGCCATTCC
>CAZVQE010000365.1:0-2463 GCA_964628875.1 uncultured Anaerolineae bacterium | reverse complement strand
GGCTGCGGCTGTATTTACAACCAACAAAGTCAAAGCCGCGCCAGTCTTGCGCGGACAAAAACAAATCGCCAGCTACAACACGCGCATGCGCGCTGTGCTCATTAACGCCGGTTGCGCCAATGCTTGCACTGGCAAACAAGGCATCAAAAACGCCGAGACCACCGCAAAGTCGGTGGCGACCGCGCTAGGTCTGAAATCGGCGAATCAAGTATTTGTGATGTCCACGGGTGTGATTGGCGTGCAACTGCCAATGGACAAAATCGAAGTCGGCGCACCGCTGGCTGTCAAGATGCTCTCAAATGATGGACTCGCCGCCGCGTCACACGCGATCATGACCACCGACACACAGCCAAAGGTGGCTTCGCGCGTGACGACATTGCACCCAAAGCGCGCTGCGAGCATGGGGCGCATAGATGTCAGCGATCAGAGTTACACCATCACGGGCATTGCCAAAGGCGCGGGCATGATTCACCCAAATATGGCGACCATGTTGAGCGTCGTCGTAACAGATGCCAAGATTGGCTCGGCATCATTGCAGCTTGCGCTCAGCCGTGCCGCCAAGCGCACATTTAATCGCATCAGCGTGGATGGCGACACCAGCACCAATGACACGTTGCTAGTTTTGGCGAATGGCGCGAGCGGCGTAACACCGACTGTGGCGGAATTTGAAGCCGCGCTGACGGAGGTCTGCACCGACCTTGCCAAAAAGATCGCGCGCGATGGCGAGGGCGCCACCAAATTTATTACGGTGCGGGTTACGGGTGCTGCGAATGAAAAGATGGCAGAGACGGTCGGACGCACCATCGCTACATCACCGCTGGTCAAAACTGCATTCTACGGCGAGGACGCCAACTGGGGACGCATTGTGTGCGCGGCAGGCTACAGCGGTGCGGATGTAATCGCCGATAAGATGTCGTTGTGGTTTGGCGGCGTGCATGTGTTTGAGAATGGCGCGCCGACGGATTACAACGAGAGCGCAGCGACCGCGGCGATGAAACCGCACGACGTCGAAGTGCACCTTGATCTCGGACTAGGCAAATCTGAGGCGACCATCTGGACGTGTGACTTTTCGCATGAGTACGTTACAGTCAATGGTAAATATCGCACGTGATCGGGACGCGGATTCTTTGGATTTTCATTGTCATGTTGAGCGAAGCGAAACATCTCTGGCTAACGCACTCCCACTTTCGAAGGACAGGTCACCCTGAAAATCCGCGCCCCATTCACCGAAATAAATATAAACGCCAAGCGACGTGTTGATTAAAATTATTCACTCGAAAATTTAAGGTAAAAAAATCCATGACATACAAAACAACATCCGTGCCGGCGGGCGGCGCAAAGATCACGATGGGCGCAAATGGCGTCCTCAATGTGCCGGACAATCCGGTGCTTCCGTTTATCGAAGGCGACGGCACAGGCCCCGATATTTGGGCGGCAAGTGTGCGCGTGTTTGATGCGGCGGTTGCCAAGAGCTATGGCGGCAAGCGCAAGATCCATTGGATGAAGGTGCAAGCCGGTGAGGAATCTTTCCGCAAGTACAACGACTGGCTGCCGCAAGAAACGATTGATGTATTTCAAGAGTATCTCGTCGGTATCAAGGGTCCGCTGACGACACCCATTGGCAAAGGCATTCGTTCACTCAACGTGGCGTTGCGCCAATTGCTCGACCTGTATGCGTGCGTGCGCCCCGTCAAGTATTTCTCGGGCGTGCCGTCACCCGTCAAAGCGCCTGAGAAGGTGGACATGGTGATCTTCCGTGAGAACACCGAGGATATTTACGCGGGAATTGACTTTGAGGCGGGTAGCGAGCAAGCCGTCGCCATTTTGAATTTCCTCAAGGCGAATATGCCAAAAGAGTTTAAGAAAGTGCGCTTTGGCGTTGATGCGATTGGCTCAATTGGTGTCGGCATCAAACCAATTAGCCAACCCGGCACCGACCGTCTCGTGCGCTCGGCGATTGACTATGCATTGCGCTTCAAGCGCCGCAATGTCACCTTTGTGCACAAAGGCAATATCATGAAGTTCACCGAAGGTGCGTTCCGCGATTGGGGCTACGGTTTGGCGCAAAAAGAATATCGTGACAAGATTGTGACTCAGCGCGAGAGCTGGATCATTGACAACCAAGACAAGAATCCGAACCTATCGGTTGAAGACAATGCGAAAGCCATTGATCCGGGCTACGACATGATGACCGCCGCGCAACAGGCTGAGATTCGCGCTGAGATCGAGACCGCGCTCAAGCTGATGCCAACGCACGGAGCAGGGCAATGGAAGAAAAAGCTGATGGTCAAAGACAGCATCGCCGATATCACACTACAGCAGGTGCTGACGCGCCCCGATGAGTTTGATGTGATCGCCACGCCAAACCTCAACGGCGATTATCTGAGCGACGCGTTGGCGGCGCAGGTCGGTGGAATCGGTATCGCGCCGGGTGCGAACATCAACTACACGAGTGGACATGCC
>CAZVQE010000364.1:0-2463 GCA_964628875.1 uncultured Anaerolineae bacterium | reverse complement strand
AGCGAGGCGACGTACCTGTGCCACGAATCAAACTGCCCGCAAAAATTTGCGTCGGTCAAGCCCCAATTTGCAAACGCATGCGTCGGTACAGCGTGTATCGTCTCCAGCGCATCGAGCACGACATTGCGCAGCGCCAATTCACCCGCAGCTCCGTGCTCGGCGCACCAACGCTCATGGGTCACACCCGCGCAACGTTCGCTGATGCAGTAGGCGCGCTCGGCGTCCCATTCGCCAATCTCGATGATGCGCGGTGCGAGCTGTGGCAACAATCGCGCAGCAAACTGATCTTTGTAAAAGTCCTGCGCAAAGCGATTGACCCGCAAAATAAAACTCCGGCTGTCCGCCTCAAACGCATACGCCTGAGAGAACATGCCGGAGCCGACGGGTTGTAAGTTCAGAGTGCTTAGTTCGGAGCGCATAGTTGTAAATGCAAATTACTCCGAACTATGAACTCCGCACTCTGTACCGCTAAACGTCTAAGTTGCGCACCTCTTTGGCGTGGCGCGTGATAAAGGCGCGGCGTGGCGGCACGGCGTCACCCATGAGCATGTCAAAGGTGCGATCCGCCTCAGCCGCATCCTCGATGGTGACCTTGAGCATCGTGCGCTTGGTCGGATCCATCGTCGTGTCCCACAGTTGCTCGGCGTTCATCTCGCCCAAGCCTTTGAAGCGCTGCACAATGACCTGCGCTGTATTGGCGGTGTCGAGTCCTTTTTTGCGCGCTTCGTCGAGCATTTTGTCGCGCTCATTGTCGCTGTAGGCGTAGCGCGCTTCCTTCGTGCCTTTGCGCGTCTCGATGCGATACAGCGGCGGCTGCGCCAGATACAGATGACCTTGCTCGATGATCGGCGACATATATCTGAAGAACAATGTCAGCAGCAACGTGCGAATGTGACTGCCGTCCACGTCGGCATCCGCCATGAGAATCACACGGTCATAGCGCCGATTCTCAAGATTAAACTGCTCGCCGATGCCAGTGCCCATCGAAGCAATCAATGACTTGATGGTGTCCGACGAGAGCAATTTGTCGAGGCGCGCGCGCTCGGTGTTCATGATCTTGCCGCGCAACGGCAACACCGCTTGAAAATGGCGGTCGCGCCCTTGTTTGGCGCTGCCGCCTGCGCTGTCACCCTCGACGATAAAGATTTCACATTTCGCCGGATCGCGCTCCGAGCAGTCCGCCAATTTGCCCGGCAACGTGCCGCTCTCGAGCGCGCTCTTGCGACGCACGAGTTCGCTGGCAGCTTTGGCGGCTTCGCGCGCGCGTTGGCTGACCAGACATTTTTCGATAATGGCTTTCGCCTCGCGCGGGTTTTGCTCCAAAAATTCGCTAAATGCCTCGCGCACCACTTGCTCCACCGCCGTGCGCGCGTCGGTGTTCATCAGCTTGACTTTGGTCTGCGATTCAAATTGCGGCTCAGGGTGCTTGATCGAGACGATGGCGGTCAGCCCCTCAAGCGTGTCTTTGCTGTCGAGGTTGCTCTCTTTTTCTTTGAGAATGTTGGCTTTGCGCGCGTAATCGTTGAGCGTGCGGGTCAGCGCGCTACGAAAGCCACTTTGGTGCGTGCCGCCGTCGGGCGTGTTGATCGTGTTCGCAAAATAAAATTCACTCTGCGCGGTGGCATCCGTGTATTGGAATGCAGCTTCGACGCCGATCTTCTCGACCTTTTTGTCCGCATACACAACTGAGTGCAGTTGCTCTTTGTTGCGGTTGAGGTAGCGCACAAACGCACTGATGCCATCCTCAAAGTAAAACGTCATCTCGCGGTCATCGCGCTCGTCCTTAAACACGAGCGTCACGCCGCGGGTGATAAACGCCATCTCGCGGAAGCGCTGCACAAGCGTGTCAAACTTGTAGCTGTTGTCCTCTGTAAAGATGGTCGTGTCGCGCAAGAAGGTGATCTTGGTGCCAGTCTCATTTGGCTTGACTTTGCCAACGACCTCCACCTTGCCAAGTGGTTTGCCCTCTTTGTATTTCTGCTGAAAGATTTTGCCATCGCGGCGCACCTCAGCCGTGACCGCAGATGACAACGCATTGACAGCTTTGACACCGACGCCGTGCAGACCGCCCGACACCGTGTATGCGCCCGTGCCAAATTTGCCGCCCGCGTGCAGGTTGGTCATCACAACTTCAAGGGTGCTGATCTTTTCGCCCGCGCGATTGCGAAAGGTCGGGTGAATGTCAGTTGGAATGCCGCGTCCGTTGTCCTCAACGGTGACGCTCTCGTCCGCATGAATCGTAACGCTAATACGGTCGCACACGCCTGCCAGCACTTCGTCCACGCTGTTATCTACAACTTCGTAAATCAGGTGGTGCATGGCTTTGCTGTCGGTGCCACCGACATACATGCCCGGGCGTTTGCGCACTGCCTCCAAGCCTTCGAGGACTTGGATTTTTTCGGCGCCGTAGTTATTTTCTTGCTTGGTTGAATCTGCCATAGAACAGATGTTTATTTTACCTGA
>CAZVQE010000363.1:0-2489 GCA_964628875.1 uncultured Anaerolineae bacterium | reverse complement strand
CGGCATCGGCAACGCCGACGCGCACGGCATCATTTATCACAAAGGACCACTGCGCACAGTTATCTTTCCGTATGATTATTTGTTTCGCTGTGTCAATACACATGTGTTGCTCGAGCGCCGATTTAACGGCGACGACCTAGCGGGCGACAAACAAATGCTGCTAGAGGCGTTGCAAAACGGTCGCTGCTTTGTTGGCTACGATCTTGGCGCTGACACGCGCGGATTCACATTCACCGGCATCAGCGGCGCAGGCAAGGCTACTATGGGCGATGAGATCCGTCGGCGTGGTGTGGTGAATTTCAAAATTAGCACGCCTCAAACCGCAAACATCCGTTTGTTGCGCGACGGCGCGGTGGTCGCCCAGCGCCATGGACGCGCGCTCGAATTTACAACGGTCGAGCCAGGTGTATATCGCGTTGAGGTGTATCGCACATTTCGCCTGCGCAGTCGCGGCTGGATTTTTAGCAATCCGATTTACGTGCGATAAAAAAATGTAGGGGCAGCTCTAAGAACTGCCCCTACTTCATGTAAACAACAATCAAAATTTACTCGAGCGCAATGCACTCAATTTCGACCAAGCAACTCTTGGGCAGCTTCGCCACTTCGACGGTCGAGCGCGCAGGCGGATTCGACGGAAAGTAAGTCGCATACACGCCATTCATCGTCGCAAAGTCATTCATGCTTTGCAAGAACACGGTCGTCTTGACAATCTTGCTGAGGTCGCTGCCCGCAGCCTTTAGCACATGTTGTAGGTTTTGGAGCACGCGATGCGTTTGCTCCGTCACGCCACCTGCGACGAGATCGCCTGTGGCGGGGTCAATAGGAGTTTGTCCGGCACAAAAAATAAAGCCATTGACTTTGATGGCTTGCGAATAGGGCCCGATTGCTTTTGGAGCCTGATCTGAGTGAATTACTGTTTTCATGATTTTGATTTTAGCTGTACTAATTGCACAGATTTCTGCGTTGCTCTTCAAACGTTGCTGCAAATTTATGCGTGCCGTCTTTATTGCACGACGCGACAAAGAAAAGAAACTTTGTCTGCGCTGGATTGATAACCGATTGAATCGAGGACAAGCCCGGATTTGCGATTGGTCCCGGCGGCAGCTCAGCATTGACGTAGGTGTTGTAGCCCGCAGGGTCAGCGTATTTCAGATCGTCGAGTGTCAATATGCGCCACCATGTTTTTTGTTTGCTGTCATAGCCAAGCGCATATTGCGTAGTCGGATCGGCTTGCAACGGCATGCCAACTTTGAGGCGATTGACGTAGACGCTGGCGATGGTGGGGCGCTCAGTGGCTACGACTGCCTCGCGCTCCACAACCGAAGCCAACGTCAGCACCTCACGTGGCTTCATGCCTTTGGTGCGTGCTTGCTCCATCAACGGCGCGACTTTTTCGCCGTAGTTGTCGAGCATTTTGAGAATGACATCCTGAGCGGTTGGATTTTGCGGCAACCGATAAGTGTCTGGAAAAAGATAGCCCTCCAACGAAGCTCCTGACGGTAGATCACGCAAAAACGGATAATCAAAATTGGCGCGTCGCGCGAGGCTCAAAAATTCATTTGAGTTGATATCAAGTTTCTCGCGCAACAGATCGGCGATCTCCTCGAGGCGTTTACCTTCGGGTATCGTGATCTGTGTCTCGACGGGAATGGCGCGTTGCAGCGCGCGCGCGATCTGCGTCAAATCCATATTAGGGCGCAGGGTGAATGTGCCAGCATTGAGCGTGGCGTCCAATGCGTTGTAACGCACATACAAGCGAAACAAATCTGCATCACGAATCAGTCCCTGTGACTGCAAATTATTCGCAATCGCCGTGACCGATTCACCCGAGCGCACAACAAACGTCTTGGGTGTCGGATCGGTGCTGACAGTCCTGCGCAGATCCGACGAACGCACAAAGTTGAGATACAGCCCGACCAGTGAGCGATCAAAGCTGCTCAAACGCGTGTTGTTTGTGGTGAGGTTTTGCAGCCGACCATTGAGCGTCTGAAACGCCAAAAAGAGCGCGGCGAGCGCCAGCGCAAAAATCGCAAAGTTAAGTGACTTGATGTTTTTCATCTAAAAAGCGTTGCAAGATGACAGCCGCCGCGAGCGCGTCGTCACGCACGATCTGAGGTTTGCGCGCGTGGCTCGGCGACTTGGTCTTCTTCTGCTTCATTTTAATCAACTCTTGCGCCTCGCCGCTCGAATAGCGCTCATCTTGCAGATAAATTGGCAACGTAGAGTGCGCCTTGAGTTGCTCGATGAATTGATCTACGTGCAGGCTCTGTTCGCCGCGCGTGCCATTCACATGCAGCGGATAGCCAATCACAAACGCCTCGGGCGCATATTGCGTCAAGTGCTGCGTGATGCGCTCAAACGCATTTTGCGTCTTGACATCTATGATCTCAATCGGACGCGCGATCATTTGCATCTCGTCGCATACCGCTACACCGACGCGCCGCACACCGACATCTAGCGCAATTAACCGAGCCATAGTCAAATGATAT
>CAZVQE010000362.1:0-2499 GCA_964628875.1 uncultured Anaerolineae bacterium | reverse complement strand
TGACGACTGCGCATTTCCACGTCATCCACATCGCCAGCGCGCGCACCTCGTCGAGTGAGACATGCGGGCTAAATCGGATGCCACCCTTGCACGGACCGCGCGAGGTGTTGTGATGAATGCGATAGCCAGTAAACACTTTGACTTCGCCGTTATCCATCTTGACGGGGAAATTGACGGTGAGCTCACGCTTGCAGCGTCTGAGCATCTCTGCTGTGCCAGGCTTGAGCTTGAGGATATCCGCAGCACGATCAAACTGCGTAAGTGCGGTAGTTAGCGCAGAGTCTTCGGTATGTTGCTTCGTCATGGAAGCTGCTCCTTGTATAAAAATTTTTTTGGATTTCGCTGTGCTGCGCGCGAGTCACTGCGCCGCACAGCGATAAAAAAAG
The DNA here is from genome assembly GCA_964628875.1 of uncultured Anaerolineae bacterium. Taxonomy (GTDB): domain Bacteria; phylum Chloroflexota; class Anaerolineae; order J036; family Brachytrichaceae; genus AQU-03. Next base: position 2,113 of record CAZVQE010000362.1, on the reverse strand, counting down.
CCCCGCTTTCTTCTTGGAAGGCGAGGCTTTGATTCACATAGTAATCTCGTAGCGATCTAGTGCGTCAGCAATATCACAATCAAAAACACAGCAAACAATGATGGCGCAACGAACGCAATGCCGTAGATCGGCTTTTCATAGCGCAGATGCATGTAATACAAAGCGACGAGTGACGCCTTGATAAACGACAACCCAAGCAACACCGGCGCAACGGCTGGCTTTGGCAACCCAAGTAATGCAATCGTCACCTCGATAACAGTGGCTGCCACCAAGACGCCAAACACCAATATCGGACTTACGTGTGCGTGATCTTTTTCTTGATTCATCATGTCTCCAGCGATTTACATCAAATCAGATAGACAATGGTGAAGATCAAAATCCACACCAAATCTACAAAGTGCCAATACAAACCAAACATCTCGATGGTCGTGTAGTTTTTTGGACCAAATGCGCCTGCGCGCGCGCGCAACAACACAAACAGCGCCCAGATCACCCCGACCGCTACGTGCGCGCCGTGCAAACCCGTCAGCGTAAAGAAGGCAGTGCCAAAGGGGTCTTCGAGGCTATGTCCTTCATGCACGATGAGATTGGTGTACTCAACTGCTTGTCCACCCAAAAACACGATGCCAAGAATGATCGTGATGATCAGATACATCGCCAATTTGCCTTGTTGATTTTTTTGCGCGGCGTCAATAGACAGCACCACCGTCAAGCTACTGGCGAGCAACGCAAACGTGTTGAAGCTAACCAGCAACAACGCGCTGAGTGAGGTCTTGACCCATTCAGCCGCATAGTGCTTGGTCACCAAAAATGTGCCGATCAGCGCGCAAAAAATCAAAAGTTCGGAGCTAAGAAAAAGCCATGTGCCGAGCTTGCGATTTTGATTGCCCTCGGACACAGTATGCTCTGTCGTCCCGTGTGAAGTTGGCGATATATTCATAAGGTCGCGGTATTTTACCAAGCTCTAAATGTGGCTCGAATCATCGAGCAATTTTTGCATGGCGCTGTGTGGGTCGAGTTTGCGCGCGACGATTTGATTCACTATTTCGCGCATGTTTGATTCACCTATCGCCTGCAATTTACGGCGCAGCAATTCGTGCGCCAACAGCGAGCGCAATTCATCAGACGCATGCTCACGCTCTGCGTCAGCAAATCGCGTGTCCGCCCGCAAAAACTGTAAGTGGCGATCGAGCGCATCCACAACCTCCGAGATGCCTTTGCCTTCTGCTGCGACGGTTTTGTAAATGGGTGGTCGCCATTCGTTTGTTGGTTCACTCTTGGGTGAATCGGTCGTCGAGTGCGCCAAACCATGATGCGCCATTTCGGCGGCGCTGATGTGCGTTTGCTGCGGCGCATTTGTGGTGCGACGCTGTTTCATCGTGTTGCCGAGATCGAGCATGGTGCGCAGTGCGTTCGCGGTTTTATCCGCGCCTTCACGATCAGCCTTATTCACCACAAATACATCCGCGATCTCAAGGATGCCCGCCTTAAACGCTTGTATCTCGTCGCCGAGACCGGGCGCCTCAACAACAATGATGCTGTGCGCGGTTTTGATGATCTCGATCTCGCTCTGACCCGCGCCGACCGTCTCCACAAAAATCACATCGCGTCCAAATGCATCCAGCGCGCGGATTGCGTCATTGGCAGCGACAGCTAGACCGCCGACACTGCCGCGCGACGCCATGCTGCGCATAAACACGCCGCTGTCGCCGACGTGATCCATGATGCGGATGCGATCACCGAGCAGCGCCCCTCCACTAAACGGCGACGACGGATCCACCGACAAAATGCCGACAGTGCGTCCGCGCGCGCGTTCTTCTTTGGTGAGCGCCGAGACCAATGTGCTTTTGCCGGTGCCGGGCGCGCCAGTTACGCCGATGATATGCGCGCGCCCCGTGTGCGGATACAGCGCCGCGAGTTCATCGCGCCCAGCGCCATTCTCGATCAGCGTAATCAACCGCGCCAGCGCGCGCCGATCACCGCTGAGGATTTTTGGGGCGAGTGTTTGTGAACGTGCGAGCGGGAGATGGGGTGACATGATGACTAGACGTTGTGTTTAGTAGTGCGTTTGCCCGAGGGCAAAATCCATTTATCAACATGATTGATCATACCG
>CAZVQE010000361.1:0-2500 GCA_964628875.1 uncultured Anaerolineae bacterium | reverse complement strand
GCAACAGATTGGCGCGACCGCGTGTGCTGTGCATCTCATCGCGCGTCACGCGATAAGACGGGCACATCACTCCGCCGTCGAGCTTGCGACACACGCCCGCGCCGTTGCACTCCTCGCTCAGATGGGCGATGTCGCCGTCGCCGCGATACAAAAATGTAGTGGCAATTGGTTTGAGATGCGTGTCAGGTCCGAGCTTGAGCGCGTGCTTGTCGTCGGCGCGCACCTTTTTGCCCGGGTTCATGATGCCGCGCGGATCAAATACATCTTTGATCGCGCAAAACGTCTGATACACCTCGCGCCCAAACAACGCTTCGTTGTAATGTGTGCGCTCGTAGCCGTCGCCATGCTCGCCGCTCATCGCACCGCCCATGGTTTGGCACAGCTTGAGCGCGGCGTCACCGATGGCTTCCATCGCTTGCACACCTTCGATCGTGTGCAGATTGAGCAGCGGTCGCACATGCAAGACGCCTGCGCTGGCGTGCGCATAGTACGCACCGTGCGTATTAAATTTTGCAAATACCTCGTCGAGCGCTCGTACGTAATTCTCAAGCTGCGCGACAGGCACCGCCACATCCTCAATGATCGAGATAGGTTTGTAGTCGCTGCGTATGCTCATCAGCACTGCCAAGCCAAGCTTGCGCACCGTCCATAGATCGCTCTGCGATTTGGCGTCGGTCAATGTGCTAAGTCGGCACGGCAGATGCTCGCGCTCGACGAGCTGTTGCGCGTGCGCGAGCTTAACTTGCACTTGAGCCGCATCCTCACCATCAAACTCAAGCACCAGCACTTCTGGCGCGCCTTCGACCCAACCCATCTTGTCTTTGCAGTCATGCAGATCACGCGCCGCACGAATAAAAAATGTGCTGATGAGTTCGAGCGCAGACGGTTCGGTGGTCAGCAATGTTGGCACGCAGCGCATCGCGTCATACAGCTCATCAAACGCCAGCACGACTAACGCGGTGTGTTTTGGCTTTGGCACGACGTTGAGCGTCGCCTCTGCCACAAATGCGAGTGTGCCTTCTGCGCCCGCGATGAGTGGTGCGAGATTAAAGCGGCTGACCTGTCGCACGTGTGTCGCGTAGTTGCCGCCATTGCGTGCGTGGCTGGCGGCAGTGAGACATGCGGTCGGATCTGCCGCGTCGTAGCTCAGCATCTCAGCAACAAAGTCAACGTTGTAGCCGCTCGCGCGGCGCCACACCTGCGGAAAGTCGCGCCGAATGGCATCGGCGTTTGCGGCGACGATATTTTGAACATCTACTTCGTAAGCGGTCTGACCCCTCGTCAAGTCGCGCGGCGCAAACTCGACGACGCTGCCATCTGCCATGACGCATTTGAGGGCGACGACCTGATCGGCGGTCATGCCGTATCTGATCGAGTGCGCACCTGTGCCATTGGTGCCGATCACGCCGCCCACGGTTGCGCGCTCGGCGCTCGCAGGATCAGGCCCAAATTGAAGTCCGTGTGCGCTGAGTTTCTTATTCAACACACCCAGCACCATGCCGCTCTGCACATGCGCTGTGAACGATGCTGTGTCGAGCGCAATGAGCTGATCCATGTACTTGGATGTGTCAATCACGACCCCGGGACCAATGGATTGCCCTGCGAGGCTGCTGCCGCCGCCGCGCGCGGTGATCGGCGTGTCATGCTCGGCGCATAGCTTGATCGTGGTAATAACATCGTCGAGCGTCTTGGGCAGCACCACGCCGCGCGGATACACCTGATAGTTGCTGGCGTCGGTGCTATACAACACACGCGCCATATCATCAAAGCGCACTTCGCCACTCACGTGCGCGTGGAGTTGTTGCTCGAGCATGGTCATCATTGTGCTGATAACTTTAGCGCAACTCGGCGTGTGGACTGTTGTCTACTGATTTTTTATATAGTGCAGTTCTATAACGCCTGAGCGAAACATCTTCGTCCCGACAAGTTTTAACATCAGATTTTTACCTGACTCAAATAAGCGCGGACCTTTTCCCGCAATGATTGGATGAATAAGAAAGCGATATTCATCAATCAGATCCGAATGAGCAAGCTGTGATGCGATGTTCAGTCCGCCTACCGAGATATTTTTGCCCGGCTGTTGTTTTAGTTTCGCAATCTCTTCTTGAAGATTTGAACGTAAGAGCGTTGTGTTGTTCCACTCCACACTCTTCAAGGTTGTTGAAAACACGATCTTGGGAATCGCATCGAACGTGCGAGCAAATTCATTGACCACTTTTGATTCTGATTGATTTACTGCCACATCGTGCCAATACGGATACATCAGATGATAAGTATTGCGTCCAAAAATTTCGACATCTGAATCTCGCAGGAGCCCAGTAAAGTGCTCGTGCAGTTCATCGTCAACTACGCCCGATTCGTGACCACAGTAGCCATCAACAGTGATATTGATGGCAAAGACAATATTCCTCATGTTTTGTTATAAATTCGATTGGGACTTTTATTTTTATTGCGCGTAATATTGTCCGAAGCGGTTGGCGATGTAAGGTGCAAATGGCAC
>CAZVQE010000360.1:0-2505 GCA_964628875.1 uncultured Anaerolineae bacterium | reverse complement strand
GACATCCTGCTGATTCACACTGGGTGGCACAAGTATTCATTCCTCGCGCAGGATGCGGATGAGGAACGCTACATTCACCGCCATCCGGGTCCACATTACTCAATTTGCGATTGGCTGCTCAAAAAGAAAATCCACATCTGGGGCGTGGACATGATCAGCACCGATCACCCCATGAATCTACCGATTGGACGTTTCCTTGGCAAAGGTGGATTGGAGCATTGGCAAAAAGTGCGCGCCAAGTGTGAGCAAAAATTTGGAGCCGAGAACATTGATAAATTGTTCCCACCTGAGGCGTATCAATTGACGCACAACGCACTTTTTCCGCATGATTGCATGCACGTCGAAAATCTTGGCGGAGATATTGGCGATCCAAAATTGCACAACAAGCGTATCAAGATCGGCATTTTCCCGTGGAAGTTTAAGGGAGGCGAAGCCGCATTCTGCCGCGCAGTGTGCTGGGCGTAAATGATGCAAGCGCGGAAGAGATTCCGCGCTTGTTTTTGCGAAAGCATGACGTATAATTCATAAAAAAATATACGTCAATTTTGAGAATCGACATGCAAACAAAACTTACTTTACGCCTCGACGAGAAACTTATTCGGCGTGCAAAAAAGACCTCTGCGCGCAATGGCAAATCAGTTTCTCAGCTTGTGGCTGACTTTTTTGCGACTTTGGATGAAAACGTTGAATCCTCAGCGAACGCATCAAATGGCTCAAAGACCAAGCAAAATGAGCGCAACGATGTGTCAAAAGTCATGCCGATGACGGCTTCACTGATTGGTGTAATAAAGTCTACGGTAGATATTTCTGATTACCGAGATTATTTGGATCAAAAGCACTCTAAATGAAAGTGTTCTTTGATACCAATGTTGTGTTAGACGTTTTGCAAGCGCGCGAAGTGTTTTTGCACAGTTCAGCACAATTAATATCTTTGGTTGAAGCCACTGAAATCACAGGTTATTTGTGCGCAACAACTTTGACTACATTGCACTACTTGATTGCAAAATCGAGCGAAACGAAAACCGCACAAAAGCAAATTCAAAAACTGCTGTCATATTTTGAGGTTGCACCTGTCAATCGTGTTGTTATCTCAAATGCACTCGCATTAAATTTTTCTGATTTTGAAGATGCAGTCATTTGCGCTGCCGCGATTCAATCTGACGCCGATTGCATCGTTACCCGTGATCGTACTGGCTTTAGGCGCAGTCCGCTCAAGACATACACACCAGACGAACTGCTTGCTGCATTGAGATCAAAATAGCAGCTAGAATTTATCTATGTCCACTCGCTATCTCGGCGCACCGATCAAGCGCAACGAAGATGCGCGCTTGCTGACAGGACAAGCATTATTTGTAGATGATGTTGACCTGCCCAATATGGCGCACGCAGCGTTTTATCGCAGTCCGTATGCGCATGCGCGGATCCTCTCGATTGACACGACTGCCGCAAAGTCACGCGAAGGCGTGATCGCGATCTACACAGCGGATGATCTCGGCAGCTATTGGCAGCATGGTCCATTGCTCGTGCCGCCGCCGCCGGTTGCGGGTTGTGTGTTTAATCAACGCACGCAGGTGCCACTCGCGCGCGACAAAGTCAAATATGCGGGCGAGCCGATTTTGCTGGTGATTGCTGAGAATCGCTACATCGCTGAGGACGCGCTAAACGATATCGTGATTGAGTGGGAGATTTTGCCGGCTGTCGTTGCCATTGCCACGGCGCTAGATGCAGAGGCGCCGCGCATTCATGATGACCTCGACTCAAATCTCGCCGCGCAAGTGCAACAGACAAAGGGCGATTATGAAGCTGCGCGTAAGTCAGCGCACACGATCATCTCGCGCCGTTTTGTCTATGACCATGGCTCTAGCGCGCCGATGGAGACACGCGGCGTGGTGGCGCAATGGGACGCGCGCGGACAAAAGCTCACCGTGTGGGATACGACTCAGGCGCCCGTCGTCATTCGCGGCGGTTTGGCGGGCATGCTCGGGCTAAGTGAAAACCAAGTGCGTGTGATCGCCCCATTCATCGGTGGCGGTTTTGGACCAAAGATCATGATGTTTTATCCAGAGGAGGTGTGCATTCCATGGGTAGCCATTCAACTCAATCGCCCGATCAAATGGATCGAAGATCGCTCTGAGCATTTTTTGGCGACGACCAACGAGCGCGATCAAATCCACGAAGCCGAAATAGCGCTAACACGTGACGGCAAAATACTCGGCGTGCGCGACCGATTTATCCACGATACAGGCGCGTATGATCCGTACGGCTTGACTGTGCCGCTCAACTCGCAATGCACGCTATTGGGTCCATATCATGTGCCGACCTATGACAGCGAGTTTAAGGTTGTATTTACGAACAAAACCATTGTGACGCCTTATCGTGGCGCAGGTCGTCAGCACGGTGTGTTTGTTATGGAGCGCTTGCTCGATCTTGCTGCGCGCGAGCTTGGCATAGATCGCACTGAGATTCGCCGCATCAATCACATCCGCCCGGAGCAATTCACATATT
>CAZVQE010000359.1:0-2545 GCA_964628875.1 uncultured Anaerolineae bacterium | reverse complement strand
TAACTCTCAAGCGCCGAATACACCAAGCTCATAAAAGTCTTTTCGGCGGCTTCAAACGAGCTCATGTATTGTGACATCATGACGCCGACGATCTGCTCGCGCGGATCCACCCAATAGTGCGTTGCCGCCGCGCCCGCCCAGCCAAATTCACCCACACTGCCTTGCACAGCGGATGCGGCTACGTCTAGCATCACGCGCGAGCCTAAGCCGAAGCCATAGCCGAGTGCAGGCACGCCCACCACGATCTGATACGGCAAGAGCGTCATCGGCACGTGATTGGAGTGCATCAGCTCCAACGTCTTGCGTGAGAGCAGGCGCACGCCATCGAGCTCGCCGCCATTGCACAGCATCTGCGCAAACCGCAAATAATCCGCCGTTGTGCAAAACAACCCAAACCCGCCGCGCGCAAAATTTGGGTCGTCCATCGGATACGACGCGCTGACATCCACCTTTTGATGATGCCCCTGCATAAATAGGCGCACTTGATTTGGCATGGTTGCGTCCTGCGAGACCAAATCGGGCATGCCATAAATCGAGGCGACATGCTTGCGTTGCTTGAGCGGCACCATAAAGTAAGTGTTGTCCATGCCAAGCGGCTCAAAAAATCGCGTGCGCAAAAACTCTTGCACGGGCATATCTGACAGCACCTCGATCAGATGCGCCAGCACATCAATCGAAACGCTATAGTGCCAGCGCGAACCGGGCTGATATGCCAGTGGCAGGCGCGCCAACTCAGCAATCGTTGCCTGCAAACTGCGCGAGCCGTCCGACATCAGATGCACTTGGCGATACATCTCACCGACAGGTGAATCGGTCAAAAAGTCATACGTCATGCCAGCCATGTGGCAAAACAAATCACGCACGGTCATCGGACGCACGCAATCCACGAGTTTGCCGTCATCATAGACTTTGACATTTGCAAATGCCGGCAGATATTTGGCAACCGGATCAAACAAGCGAAATTTACCTTCCTCTTGCAGCATCATCAACGCCGTGCAAATCACAGGCTTGGTCATCGAATAAATGCGATACAACGTGTCCGGTGTCATCGGCGTGTGCGTCTCACGATCTTGTTCGCCGATCACGTTGTAATGCACCACCTTGCCGTGTCGCGCCACCAGTGTGCTAATGCCAGCGTATTTCAGCTTTGACACAAAATGTTGCATAGCGGGGTTAATGCGCTCGAGGCGTTTGGCGTTAAATCCGACAGATTCTGGCGAGGTAATTTGGAGGCTCATGCACCTAATTGTGCATCAAATCGCCAAAGTAGACGCGGGTCTCAGACCTGCCCCTACGCAAATTGGCGCAACGAAAAAACTCAGTGGCTCAGCGTCTCAGCGTGAGAATCAAACATCGCTCGCGCAATCAGCTCAATCGGATGCAGGCTCTCGCGCGGCGCAAGCTCGCCAATCTGTTGACGACATGATGTGCCTGCCGCCGCAACGAGCGTATCGCTATTCGCGGCGCGCACCGTTGGCAACACACCCAATTCACCCACGCGCTGTGATAGCCCGGCATGCTCCGCCTCAAAGCCAAACGCGCCTGCCATGCCGCAGCACGTGCTGTCGAATGTGCGCGCGGCGTAGCCAAGCTGCCGCAATGCGCTCAGCGCGCCATTCACACCATAGCTCGCCTTTTGATGGCAGTGACCGTGTAGCAGCACGGTGTTGCCTGAGTGTGACAAGGCGCTGGCTGAGCGATCCAGCAAAGCTGGATTTGTCGAAGCCACGCCTTCGGCATGCTCAGGCGACGAAGCCAACACCTCAGCCACAAAATCCTCAATCGCGCGCACGCCGAGCGTTGCGCCGACTAGATCCGCCGTGTCCTCATTGAGCATCGTGATACAGCTCGGCTCGAGCGCGACGACGGGTATGTTTTGTTGAATGAAAGGCGCGAGGATGTCGGCGTTTTGTTGCGCCAGCTTTTTGGCGGCGCGCGGCTGACCCTGTGAGACCAGCGGTCGCCCACAACACACGGTCTGCGGCACGACCACGCGATAGCCGAGCGCCTCCAGCACATTCACTGCCGCGACGCCGATGTGCGGGTGGTTGTATCGGGTGAATGTATCTATGAATAGCGCGACTGTCTGCGCCGAATTTTGATTTGTAGGCGTCGCGTGTTTGCGCCACCACACATCAAATGGCTCAAGCGCAAACGCAGGCAACGGGCGATCAGCCAATCGCAACGCGCGTTTGAGCGCGCGCGTGTTGATCAGCGCGTTTGCCATTCTCGCGGTCAGCGGCGCGAGCGTGGCGAGCTGACTGAGCGCGGCGATGTGACCCAGCATGCGCGCGCGCAGCGGTGTGCCACGCCGATCAAAATACATCTGCGTAAAGTCACTCTTCATTTTTGCCATATCTACGCGCGAGCCACATTCACCGAGACAGGCTTTGCACGACAGACATAGATCGAGCGCGGCTTTGACGTTTTCGATCTTGGCGTCTTCTGTTTGGTTGAATGGGTCTTCGGCGGGCGCACGCATCAAGTGACGCAACAGATTGGCGCGACCGCGTGTGCTGTGCATCTCATCGCGCGTCACGCGATA
>CAZVQE010000358.1:0-2547 GCA_964628875.1 uncultured Anaerolineae bacterium | reverse complement strand
GCGCCCACAGGTTTACTGCGAATGCGCGTGACTGTTTCCAAGTTTGCGCGTTGGCAACTTTGTTGTGGAAGTCCATTGAAAATCAATTCTAAATTATCTAACACCATCTCACCCATGCCTAGAAAGTTAAATATCCATCGGTGTCTGATTGCGATATGGCCATAAATTTAATCGGGCCAATAACCTTGCCCTTCGCGAGCGACATGATAGCCTTTTGATATCAATGAATTCACCACACCGCGCGCGTGCGCCTCATCGCGCACCTCTAGCACCAGTTCAATACCTACTTTGCCAAGCGGCGCTAGCCACATCGCGCGCCGATGAAAAATATCAATCACATTTGCGCCACACGTCGCAATCTCATCCAACAATGGCGCTAGTGCGCCCGGGCGATCAATGACTGACATTTTCAAAAAGATGTAGCGCCCTTGTCGCACCATCACTTGCTCAATTACACGCGCCATCAGATTGCCATCAATATTGCCGCCGCCGAGGATCACACCTATCGTTTCATCGGGCGCTACGTTAAATTTGCGCGTCAGCACTGCCGCGAGCCCAGCCGCCCCCGCGCCTTCGACTACCAAACGACAATGCTGCAAACAATGCGCGATGCCGAGCGCGATTTCATCATCCGTCACCTCGACCACCTCGTCCACATAGCGCTTGATAATTGGCAATGTCAGGTCGCCCGGGCGTTTGACTGCGATGCCATCTGCAATGGTTTGCGCATGTTGCGCCACCACCGGCGCGCCTTGCACCAATGACGCGCGAATCGAAGAACAACCTTCAGCCTGCACGCCGATAATGCGAATGCTTGGATTGAATGTCTTTAGCGCAATTGCAATTCCACCGATCATGCCACCGCCACCAATCGGCACGACGACCGTCGAAAGATCAGGATTTGCCTCAAAGAGTTCTAGTCCGATGGTACCTTGACCGGCAATGACGAATGGGTCATTGAATGGATGCACAAAGGTATATCCATGCTCACGTTGCAGGTGCTCCGCATGCGCCATCGCATCATCAAAAGTAGCCCCGTGCAAAATCACCTTTGCGCCAAACGTGCGCGTGGCATTGACTTTGGTCAGCGGCGCATGCTCAGGCATGACGATGGTCGAGCGTATCTTGAGCGTTGTCGCTGCCAGCGCCACGCCTTGCGCATGATTACCTGCGCTGGCTGCGATCACGCCCCGCGTGCGCTGTTCATCATCGAGGTGGCTGATTTTATTAAAGGCGCCGCGTATCTTAAAGGAGCCAGCGCGTTGCAAACACTCAGCTTTAACAAAGATATTTGCGCCAATCTCACGCGAGCTCCATTCGGCGCGCAAAAAAGGTGTATGCGTGATCAACCCTTTGAGCGCACTGCGCGCCTCGTAAATATCATCAATTGAAATCATATGTGTCACTCTTGTGTCGTGATTGTTGAATGAGGCGCATTGCGAGCGCCGTCAGTTGTGTAAGTTTTGCTCGTCGCATGTTCGATTTGCCGCAAAAACAGCCGCGACTTAGGCGCGCGCTCCAAGACAAAATTGAGATAGTGGCGTAAAGCACGCTCGATCTGCGACAACGTATTTTCACTTGGCGTTGAGCCTTTGGCTTGCTCCCATGTTTGTGTTTGCAACAGGCGCAACCACGCGAGTGTCTGAGGCGAGACCTGTATCGCGTCGCGCGCCAATGCGCCCAAGTCAGGTCGCAATATGCCGCCTTCCGTTGGCGAGAATGGGATCGCCGCTGTTGGAGGCAAATCTGCGATCGGCTCATGCGTGCGCACACAACGCGTCAGCTGTGGGCGAAAACCTGTGAGGGACAACAACTGCATCTCGATGTAGCGCGCCGCCCACGCTGCGTTTGGCGCATCGCACAACCATTGAAACGCGTTTGATGCAAGCTCAAACAGCGCGCCTTCTTCGTTGCCCTCTTGCGCAAACTGCTCAATCAACTCGGCGATATAGTGCGCTGTGCTGCCGCGAAAATAATCGTCGCGCAATGCGGCATGCGATTCGATCAATTCAGCCTGAGTCACGATATCAAGATCGCGCCCACGCGCAACCAGCAAACGCGCCAAACAAAACAGCTCGACATGCCCTGACTTTTTGCTGCTGACTTTGCGCACGCCCTTTGCAACGACACGCATCTTGCCAAATTCAGGGGTCAGCAAGGTCAACAAGCGGTCTGCTTCGCCCATGTCTTTGCGCCGCAAGATCAACGCGTCAGTGGAATAAGAACGCGAGCGATTTGTCATTTTGTTGGCTGTGGCTGACACCGCGGACAAAAATGTGTACTGCGCTGTTGCACGAGTATGCGTTGAATTGACGTGCCGCATTGCACGCATGCTTCGTCGGTGCGTCCATACACTTTGAATTTTTCTTGATACTCGCCATCTGGATACACCCAATCAAAAGTTGCGCCATTTGCAGCGATACCTTGTATCAACTGGTGTTTGACTGCGTTATATAACGCTGCAGCTTGTGCGTCAGAGAGTAGATGCGCTGATGTCTTTGGGTGAATCTTGGCGTCAAAGAGCGCCTCATCTGCATAGATGTTGCC
>CAZVQE010000357.1:0-2564 GCA_964628875.1 uncultured Anaerolineae bacterium | reverse complement strand
GCGCGTTGGCGTGGCTGGCAAGTGTGGCATGCTGCGCGCGCCATTGTGCGACATATACACTCTGGCTCGTCGGGCGAATGGTCGCCGTTTTTTGTGTATCACGTAGATCGCAATCGTCTCGCAGTGCTATTTGCACATGGCAGCGCGCGGCAGGTGGTACGTGCATGGGCGGCGTATGGCGCTATGACGGTCAACAATGCGCGACGTGCCGTGTGGGAGCTGGGTCGCCGCATCACGGGCAAGGTTGCAGATTGGCGCTCGCCCGCGCGCGCGACGCAGATCAATTTCAAAGTCTGGCTTAGCTTGCTAAAATGGTTGCCTGCGCTCATTGCGAAACGGCGGCGCATCTTGCACAGCGCCACCGTGCCGCGCGCCGAGATGGAGCGTTGGTACGCGGATTGATTTTTTGGATGGTAGCATCAATGATATGAATCGGAATATTAAAATTTATCTACTCGCGTTTGCTGTCTTTCTTGTCATTGACATGATTTGGTTGAGCGTGATTGCGAGTTCGTTGTATTCGCGCTATCTCGGTTACATCATGTCACCTACGCCAAATTTATTTGCGGCGTTTGTGTTTTATGCACTATTCATTGTTGGGTTGTTGGTGTTTGTGATATTGCCGGCGCTTAAAGAGAAATCAATGCAAACCACGCTAGGGCGCGCGGCGCTGTTTGGCTTGGTGACCTACGCCACCTACGATCTGACGAATCTCGCCACGCTCAAAGATTGGCCCCTGACGATTACGATTATTGACTTGATCTGGGGCACGGTGCTCAGCACGCTCGTAACGTGGATCAGCCTCATGCTGATCAAACGATTGCGCTGGGCTTGAGCTGAGTGTGCCGCGCGTAAATGAATGAAAGTCGTACTGTATAACCGCTGGCTGGCGACACTGGGCGGCGGCGAGACCATGAGTCTCAATATCGCGGAGTACCTGTCGCATCAGCATGAGGTGACACTGGTAAGTCACACGCGCGTCACACCCGACGAGATTAAAAACAAACTACGCATTGATCTCTCCAAAGTAAAGTTTGAAGTTATCCCCGATCAGCCCGCAGAAAAGCTCGGCGGCATCAGCGAAGGCTACGATCTTTTTATCAATGTCTCGTACATGGACTTTGTGCCGCCGCGTGCCAAGCGCAACGCGATGTTGGTGTTTTTTCCGACGCCAATTGAGCTGAGCCGTATGGCACAGATGCGCCGTGCCGTCGGCAAACAACTGCTACAGCGCCTCATGATCCCGCAATTTGTGGAGGGTGTGTATGGCGCGGAGCTATGGCGTGGCAGTCAGCTCCGCCGCACAGCTCAAACGGTGCGTGTGATATTGCCCGCCAGCGCGCGCAGTTATCAGGTGACGTTTGATCTGGCGTCGCAGGTGTCTGATGTGACGCGCGCCATGTTCTCGGCGAATGGCGTTATGCAGGTGGTGAATCTGCCAGCCGATCAAACATTTGTGCCTTGCGCGGTTCACATTCCCGCCAGCACAACCGAGACCGAGCTGAAGCTCGTAGCAGATACAGATGTAGTTGGTGGCGACCCACCATTCAAATTGGCGATCACGCGCTTTGAGTTAGCGCACCCAGCGTTTCGCACTTATCAGTTGATCTTTGAGCGTTGGCTCAAAGAATGGGGCTTGCGCTTGCACGGTGTTTTGCGCCAGAATGAAGTGCTAGACACCATTCGCAGTTACGATCATCTGTGGGCGATATCTGATTTCACCGCGAAATGGATCAAGCGCTACTGGGGCTGTGACAGCCGGATTTTGAATCCGCCCGTCGCTGTGCAAAATTTCTCTACGGGCGAGAAGAAACACTACATTTTGAATGTTGGGCGATTTTTTGCAGGCAGTCACAACAAAAAACACCTTGTCATGATTGAGGCGTTTAAGCAAATGGTAGATGCTGGCTTACAAGACTGGGAGCTACACATGGCGGGTAGTGTCGAAAAAGGCTCTGTGCACCAAGAGTATCTACAGCGCGTACAAAAAGCGGCTGTGGGCTACCCAATTAAACTGCATGTCAATATCCCATTTGATGAGTTGCGCACGCTGTATGCGTCTAGCGCGATTTATTGGCACGCCAGCGGCTTTGATGAGGATGAATCAAAAGAGCCAATCAAGTCGGAGCATTTTGGCATCACAACGGTTGAGGCGATGGCATCGGGTTGTGTGCCTGTTGTGATCGGCAAGGGTGGTCAGCCAGAGATTGTGCGTGATGCGGTGGATGGCTATTTGTGGACCACATTGGACCAACTCAAGAATTTGACCCTAAAAGTCATCAAAAATGATTCACTACGGCATGAGATGTCGCAACAAGCCGCATTGAGCAGTCAGCGCTATGGCAAGCAGAGCTTTGATTTGCGTGTCCAAGAGCTAATTTCACAGCTTTTTTAGACCTTTGCAGTGCCTGATTTTCTCTTATACGTGAAATAAAAATGCAAAATAGCACTGTGGATAATCGTTTGAATGCTCAAAAAGAAGACTCTTTTCTTATGTTGTGCGTTGATGCTCCTGACAGCCACTGCGGTGACGATACTTCCAGAGCAACAACAAGTTACGCTTG
>CAZVQE010000356.1:0-2579 GCA_964628875.1 uncultured Anaerolineae bacterium | reverse complement strand
ATCAACTACAGCAATGGCGCGTCGAACTCACAGAGCAACGTTGCCGCAAATAGCCTCGCGCTGTTCTATCAGCCGGGCGAAGCTGGATTGAGCGACGGCTTCAACGGCTCAGCCACAGTGAGCGCAACACAACCCGTAGTGTGCATTGGCAACCAAGATCAGGACGAGAATGCAACCAGTGCTGACTTCTTGCTAGCATACGAAGGTGTATCGGGCAACTAAATCTTTTCGCTTCGGAAGCTCTCCACAGGCAGGCTGCCCCACAAAGGCAGCCTGTTTCGTTTATATAAACTCACTCGACTTTTGTGATACATTCAAATTGATATGAAAATTAGATTGTTGCTTAGCGGAGTTGCGCTCGCGCTCATCACGGCTTGCACTGCACAGTCCGCTGCGCCAAACATCAGCCCACTCAGTAGTCCCGTCAATGCTGGTTACAAATTTCCGCGCGTTGTGTCAGCTACTCAAGCCGACAAAGGTGTGATCACCGGACAACTGATTAACCGCGCCACTGGTAAACCCATCGCAAAAGCATTGCTGCATGCGGCTTATCTATTGCCGCTCAATCCGGGACCCGGCTATCTCATCAATGTTGATCCCAAGTCTGCACCCCAAACCACGACCGATGAGCAAGGTTATTTTGCTATCGAAAATATTCCGCCAAATCGTTACGCCTTATTGATTTGGACGCCCGACCGAGCGCACTTTGTGTCCGAAGAAGCCAATGCCAACAAAGAACTCGTCGTCGAAGTCGCGGCGGGCAAAGTCAACGATATCGGCGCGGTCAAGATCACGCCTCCATAAATCGCACTCGTGATTGGCAAAATCTATCGCGCAGCGCGCCGACGCGTGCTTTGGTTGCTGTGGTGGCTGCGCTGTCAACGCGACCCCAACGCTATCGTGCGGCATCAACTCGTTGGCGGGGCGCAGTTTGACTATCCGTTAAATAGCGCTATCGGTAGGCTGCTTTTTCAGCGCGAATTTGAGACACACGAGTTGGAGTTTATGCATCGCATGCTTAAGTCGGGTGATAACGTGTTTGACATCGGCGCAAACGCCGGTATGTTTACAGTGGTGGCGTCAAAATGCGTTGGCGCTAATGGGCGTGTGTATGCGTTTGAGCCGGGCACGCGCGAGCTAGAGCAACTGCGCCATAACCTCGCGCTTAACAATTGCAAAAATGTGATCGTCGTCGAGCGCGCTGTCGGTCGCACGACTGGCGTGACAAAGTTTGGCATCGCGCGAGATGGCGCGCTTAACTCGCTCGCCCAAACCGATCACCCGTGGCAACACATTGACACATGGCAAGAGGTGCCAATCACGACGCTGGATGATTTCGCGCTCGAGGTCAATGCGCCGCGCGTCTCATTCATCAAGATAGATGTCGAGGGCGGCGAAAAAGACGTGATCGAAGGCGCATCAAATGTGCTACAAAATAATCCGCACTGCGTCGTGCTATTTGAGGCGCTCGATGTCACCGCCGCTGGCTTTGGATACACCGTGCAGTCACTCCTCGAATCACTCCTCGCGCATTTTAGCGTCGGCTATATCAACGCCAAAAATCAGATTGTGTGGATCAAACAATTTGAGCCGCGCTATGGCAAATCCATTTACAACTTTGTGCTGACCTCAAAAGCGTGAGAGCCTTCATTGATTTATTACTGGCGCAAGCAAGACGCATCTACGCGATCTTTTCGCATCCGCGTATCGCGCGACCGCTCAATGTGCTGGTGCAGCTTTTGCCGGTTGTGCTTGTCATTGTGCTGGTTGCGCGCAACTGGCAAGATCTCATTCACATGCAATGGGCGCTCAGCGCGACACAGCTACTCGCGGCGGGCGGGCTATATCTGCTGATCTACGCGCTGTGGTCGCTGGCGTGGCTCGTGATCGTGCATACGACTGGCACCGGGAATTTGGCCCGCGAAAGCCGCATTTACGCCTACACGGTTTTGATGCGGCGCATTCCGTTTATTGCGGCGGCGTGGGTCTATCTTGGCAAGCCCGCGTTTTATGCCAAAGAAGGTTTGAGTAAGCGTCACGCCGTCGCGCTCAATATGCTCGATGTCGCCGCGCAAATACTCGGCAATTTTGTCGTCACGCTTTGCGCGTTGTCATTCAGCGATGGCTTTAGATCACACTTTGCGCAATTCAACGCTGTGTTTTGGCTGGCGGGCACGATTAGCATTGCGGCGATTGGCATCGGGCTGGCGTTCAACTCACACACACTCGCGCGCCTCTCAAAACTCGATGCGCCTTTTATCGCGCGTGCCAAGCGCATGGCTCTCATTGCATCGGCGCTATATGCCGCCTCGTGGCTGATCGCGGGCGCGGTCACACAGTTGTTTTTTAATGGCGCCACCGCCCAGTTCACCTTGAGCTTCGCCGATGCGCTTGCGTATGTCTCAGCGTCTGGACTGGTGAGTTACTTGACGGCGTTCATCCCGATTCCAAAACCCAGCACGCTCGATCTATCACTCGCCTACTTTGCGAGTGTGCATTTTGCGACCAGCATCGCCGGCATCATCGCGTTGGCGATGATGGTGTTTGTCAGTTTGATTGAGATTGCGGTTTCGCTGATC
>CAZVQE010000355.1:0-2611 GCA_964628875.1 uncultured Anaerolineae bacterium | reverse complement strand
AGTTATTTTCTTGCTTGGTTGAATCTGCCATAGAACAGATGTTTATTTTACCTGAAGCAGATGAATTTTTCCAGTGAGGGGAGTGACTAACAGAAGAGAGATAAACACCGTTATAGGCTACATCCAAGATGTCATTTCGAGCGGCGCATGGAATGCACAAGCGAGAAATCACTGTAATAGACAACGTAGGTGAGAGAGTGTCTAAGATGAGAGAGATAACCGTCATTCCCGAGAAAGCGGGAATCCAGTATTTTGCCTAGATTTGCGCACTGGATGCCCGCCTACGCGGGCATGACATTTTTTGTCACCTCTCTGATTTTAGACACTCCCGTAGGTGATTACACGCAGTAATGGGATTTATAATCAAATTAATTGACTAGGCGCCAAAAAGTAACTGTTAGAGCAAAATGCACGATTTATCCTTTGCAACCATTGATTCGCCCTATCGCTGTCCGGTGACCGCCGCGATGAAATTTATCGGCGGCAAATGGAAAATCATCATCCTGTGGGCGATTTCAAATCAGGTCAATCGCTTCGGCGAGCTGCAACGCGCGATTCCCAGCATCACAAAAATGAAGCTCGCGTCTGAGCTGCGCGCACTCGAACGCGACGGCTTTATCTCGCGCAAGGTGTACGCGGTGGTGCCGCCCAAGGTCGAATACAGCATCACGCCACTCGGCGAGTCGCTGCGTCCCGTGCTGATGATGCTCGGCAATTGGGGCAATCAGTATGCATTCGCGCTGCAAGACGGCACACTACCGCGCGAGTTGCAGATTTCGGCAAACGCATAGGAGCACGCACATGGACGACAAAGTTCAACCCTTTCGACAGCCGTTAATTACTGCGACCGGCATCATCTTGGGTTTCATTTTGAATTTCGCGACGAGCTGGGTCAAGGCGGAGACATCCTTGAGTGATCGCGGAGCTTACTTGGTAGGCGCGACCATGCTGATTGGCATTGCATGTCTGATTACCGTGCTATATCGCGCGTTGCGCATGAGCTATCCACGCGCTGACGCCGAGCGCTATTACAGCCGCACTCTGTTAATTTTTATAGTCGGCGTTGTCTCGGCTTTTATTGGCGTCATCATTGATATGTTTAGCAATTTTGTCGCCATCTAATTAAACATCAGCTAGTGCAAGCAACGCTTGCTCGCGCTCAGCGCTGAGCCCTGCGCGCCAAACGTAATCCGCTGGGCGCGTGCGCAACCAGCTCAGTGTGTCTTGCACCGTGTCGCTCAACGCTCTAAAGGTCAGCCCATGCTGTAGCGCTTTGCCAATTTGAATATCCATAAAACCCGCGTTGGCGGGGTCAGACTCTGGCACCCACAGTGGCAATTCGCTCCAAGGTGTCACACCCTGATCTAATAAAAATTTCTCAGGCATCCAAGTGATTTGTGCTTGACTCTGACTGATGCGCTGACATGCCTCGACAAGTGCACCCATCGTCAGACGATAGTCGGGACCAGTGGCATTAAAAACGCCCGATGTGCGCCGTTCGATCAGTCGAATATTCCATTCCGCCAGATCGCGCGCATCAATAAACTGCACCGGTCGAGCTGCGCGACCCGGCACCAGCACATCACCGCCGCGCGCCACACGCCCCACCCAATAGCTGAATCGATCAGTCGGGTCAAATCGCCCCACAATCAAGCCCGGGCGGACAATCAGCGCCGCCGAGCCAAATCCCGCCATAGCCTCGCGCTCGCATGCAGCTTTGAGCGCGCCGTAGGTTTCACCGGTGACTTCTTCGGTGAATGGGTCTGCCAGCACGCCTAATGGACTGTCTTCGTCGCACCCTTGCTTTGTGTCAGCATATGCCGAGATCGAGGAGATAAATGTGTAATGCGACGTTGCCCCACGCAACACATCTGCTAACTGCCGCACCTCACGCGGCACATAGCCGCACGTATCAATCACAGCATCCCAGTGACGTCCGCGTAACGCCGCAAATTCACCCGCACGCCGATCACCACGTAATTGTTCTACGTCCGCGATAGCTTGCGGATCAGTCACGCCACGATTAAATAGCGTCACACGGTGTCTGCGAGATTGCGCGGCTGTCACGAGGTGTCGTCCCAAAAATCGCGTGCCGCCAATAATCAAAATGTCCATCTCAGTTACATCTTACATTCAGCGTCGCAATCTGCACGCCGCCATCCGCAGTGCGATACGGCGACAGCTCGACGCTCATGCGCGCGCCATTGGCGTCATACAGCCCGACCACGACGGTGTATATGCCATCCGCGATGCGCTTGCCGCCCAATTCGGCAAATAGCTCGCGGCTGTCAGGCACGATCTCGCCTGCGCTCCATAGTGGCGTCGGATACGCGCCCGCTTGCGGC
The DNA here is from genome assembly GCA_964628875.1 of uncultured Anaerolineae bacterium. Taxonomy (GTDB): domain Bacteria; phylum Chloroflexota; class Anaerolineae; order J036; family Brachytrichaceae; genus AQU-03. The sequence continues at coordinate 266 of CAZVQE010000355.1, read as the reverse complement.
TTGGCGTCGCGCTGCCAGATCACCGCGCCACTGTCATCGCGCACATGCACAAATGCAGTCAGGTCGGCGCTGATCGGCGCGCCACCACGCCACTGAAAATCAAAGTGTGTCGGCGCATTCGCGCACAGCGTGATCGGCTGTTGAATGACGCTCACGCCAACGCCATTGCTCAGCGGCGCAAACGCGCTCATCGGTTGCGGTTGCGTCGGCGGCACTTTGAGATAGCCCGCGCGAACTTCGTTGCCAATGGGTTGTTGCGTCGTCGC
>CAZVQE010000354.1:0-2617 GCA_964628875.1 uncultured Anaerolineae bacterium | reverse complement strand
AGCCGCGCCTCCTGATAAATTGGAGCCGCAGCGGCTGATGTCTCAGCTTTGAAATGCCCGATGACTAGCATCACTTCGTTGTCGCGCAGCACATCATGCGCCGCACGTTGTGCCATCACGCTGTCACCGCTGTCGTTGTAAGCTACGAAAGTAATTTGAATAGGCGCTGATGCGGCGCTGATTTCGTCTCGCAAAGTTTGCCGAAATGCGTCAAAGATTTGATTGCCGATTACTGCATCGCGCCCTTCGAATGGCGCAACTAACGCAATCTTGACTGTGCGAGGTGGCGTCGCGCACGCACCGAGCGCCATTAGCCACACACACATCCACAAAAGTTTATTGCGCCACATGATTATCCTTTGGATCACCAACGATGCCGCTCAACTCAGCGCGATCCATCTCCTGCAAGCCATTGAGGCGATACCAAATGATCTGCACGCGATAGCGTTCGCCTGTTTTGAGCGCGCGCGAGAGCTGAATATCGCACACGCCATCACGCACAAGATCATTGACACGCCACGACCATGTTGGCGCGAGACCGAGCTGAGGTTGTGTGTCAATCGAGCCGAGCGTGCGGCCGTCGGCATCTTGCAGTCGCAGAGACATTTGCAGCGCGTCAGGTATCGCGCGGGTCGCGTGCCAGACTGGCTTGAGACACACATTGCGTTCGCCTGTCTGCTGCCATGTGAATGAATCAAGCGCAATGCCAACGTTTGCAAAAACATGCAAAGCCTTGGATGGCGGCGCGCTTGGCACACTGCGATTGACGCTCACGCCATATAGATTGATCGCGTCAAGCGCATCATTTTGCACAGATATTTTGAGCGGCGCGCCACTCGCATCTTGCGCAACCAGCCGCAACAGATACGCGCCTTGCACTGCATCAGCCAAGATGTCGATCGCGCTTCCATTTGCAGCTATCGACGTGCGCACGATCTCGGCACGATACAAGCGTCCGCGATCAGTCCCATGCAAACCATTGGGAGTTTCTTGCTCGATAAACAGTTGGCCCGGCGCGATGTTGTCACGCCAGCGCAGATCAAGTTGCAGCGGCTGAGCAGGTGCAACCACTGCACTCGAAAATGTAGCCGCAATCAATTCATATCGCTGATGAGCCTCATTCTCAAAAATCACTGTGCCACGATGCGGAAAAGGTCGGCGCGCAAAATCCACCGTTTGCAGTGAATTAAGTGGGCGCGCTGAAACGCGATTCCACACAAGCAACAACGCAATCAGCGCAAACGGCACTAGCGCCACGCTACTCGGTCGCCACAGCGCGGGTCTGCGACGAACAAAAATGAAAACGCATATCAAACACGCTAACAATGAAATCCATTGCGCAATTTGTTGTGTCGGCGTGAGTCCAAGCTCAAGTATGACAAGATGCTCGCCGATAGGCACATTGAGCTGCAACATTCCTGATCCGGCAAACGCATTTGTCGGCACAATCTGACCGTCCACGCTCGCGCGCCACGCACTCCAATAAATCAATGGAAACACCAACGGCGTGTTGTCGGCGGCGTTGATTCGCCAAAATTGTTTGTTTGGCAGTTGTGTTTGCAGTTGCGATTCGACCGCGACGCCGAGGGTTGACCATACGCGCGGCGCTTGATTTAGCACAGCAAAGCCGCTCGTCGGTCGTGGCAGCGCCGTCGCAGGCAGATACTCGGCGCGCACAGTCGTGCCGATGTTGCCGCTGTACCATTCGTAGAATTGCAGAGTCGGTGCGCTCACATCATCGGCTGAAATTTCAAGGCGATCATTAGGCAGTTTTATGAGCGCGCTCACAGACAGCGCTGTCGCTAGCGCAAAAAACACAATCGCGCTGCGTCTGAGATCGGCGAGCTTGCCTATGAGCAACGCCACAAATAATGCCTGCACCGACAAAAATCGCCACGGAAATTGTGTCAGTTGCAACGGTGTGATGGCTTGCCAGATCGCGCGCGAAAATGGCGTAATCATGAGCGTGGCAATCGCAGCGCACAGCAAAACAAGCCAACGCGCAGCAGCATCACGCGCGCGCCAGAAAATCGCGCCCAGCACCACAAGCACAGCCTGCAATAAACTCATGCTAAATGGCGTGTGTTTGTCAGTGATGCTGTAGTCAAATAGAAAATCAGTTGGCACGAGATTCTCAAGGCGAAAGTGATTGGCAAAATTGAAATAGCCTGTGGTTTGGTCGCCGAGCTGCACCCCGCTCGACTCAGCTATCGCAGGCAGCCAAAACCACACGCTGAGCGCCATTGCCAAGACCGCAGCCGCGACAAGCTGCATCAAACGCGTGCGGCGCGACTGAGTATCAATCAGCAATGTCATCAGCGCATACACACTGATAAATGGCGCAAAGATCATCAGCGTGACGTTGTGCGTTAGCACGAGGCAAGTGAGCGACGCAATCAACGTCAGCCAGCGCACATGCGCGCGCCAACCAAGTGACCACAGGATCAGTGGCATCCACACAAACGCCCAAAACTCCGAGAGTGAATCTCCGCGCACGTACACATTTGCAAGGTGAAAAGGCGCGAGCGTATATGCCACCGCCGCGAGCGCAGCTGCATTGCGAGAGAGCCATTGTGACGCGAGCAGATACATCGCGCCACATGCAGCAAACATGCCA
>CAZVQE010000353.1:0-2623 GCA_964628875.1 uncultured Anaerolineae bacterium | reverse complement strand
ATGTCAAACTACGAGCGCGGTGGGACGATTGAGCGGGCGATGTGATGCTTGGGGCGATAAATATCTAAATGATGCGAGTCATTCCGAACAAAGTGAGGAATCCCTACGATGTTAATTCAAACGGATTTCTCGCTTCGCTCGAAACATGTCCTGAGCGACCCAGCGAAGCGAGATAAGTCGAAGGATGACAATTTATTACAACCTAACATCAGTTCCAAGTTCGCCACTATCCAAGCTTGATGCCAATCACATCCTCGCCATCTCAAACCCCTGCGGCGCAAATGCCGCCTCAAACTGCGCAGCGGCGGCGAGCACGAGCGCGTCCTCAAATCGGCGACCGACGATTTGTAAGCCGACGGGCAAGCCATCGTGCAGACCGATTGGCAATGTGATCGCGGGCTGTCCCGTCAGATTAAACGCATAGGTCAGCGGCGTGTAGCCAAACCCGCTGACAGGCAAGCCTGCGATATGCGAGGGTGGGTCAGGTTGCGCCGCAAATGCCGTCGTCGGCATCGTCGGTGTCACCAGCAGATCAAATTCCTCAAACACCTGCGCGAATCGCTCGACCAGCGCGCCGCGTTGCGCGATCGCCGTCGCGTGTTGCACGGCGGTCATGCCCTGCGCGCGATCGAGCCACCACAGCAAGCCGTCGTCCATCTGCGAGCGCCATTCAGCCAGATACGGCGCGAGCGTTGCGGCGAGACCGTTGATCCACATCGTCTCGATGGTCTCGAGCGGGTCGCTGATGCTCAGGCGCGCCTCGTCGAGCGCGTGACCGAGCTGGGTGAATTGCGCCGCCGCGCGCCGACACATCTCGCTGATCTCAGGCTCAACCGGCGCAAAGCCTAAGTCGGCGCTCCAACCGATTCTCAAAGGTCTGAGCGAGTCGCGCGCATCCACCGCCTGCGTAAATCGCGCGCCATCATGCGGCAACGAAAATACATCGCGCGGGTCAGCGCCAACGATGACATCGAGGAGCAACGCCGCATCGCGCACGCACATCGTCATCGGTCCGGCGTGCGCCACGATTGGGATCGCGCTCGGCGGATAGTACGGCACGCGCCCGTGCGTCGGCTTGAATCCGACCACGCCGCAAAACGAGGCAGGGATGCGAATCGAACCCGCGCCATCTGTACCAATCGCTAACGGTCCCAAGCCGCTGCTGACTGCGGCTGCCGCGCCGCCCGATGATCCGCCCGGCGTGCGCGCGAGATTCCATGGGTTGCGGCTCATGCCCGTCACGCGGCTGTCGGTCAGCCCCTTGTAGCCAAATTCGGGCGTCGTCGTTTTGCCGAGCATGATGCAGCCCGCCTGTTTGACACGCGTCACAGCGGGCGAGTCAAACTCAGGCACAAAATGCTCGTAAATCTTTGAGCCGCGCATCGTGCGCACACCACGTGTAAACAGCAAATCTTTGATCGAGATCGGCACACCATGCAGCTCACCGCGAGATTGACCGTGCATACGCTCAGCATCGAGCGTCGCCGCGTCTTGGCGCGCTTGCGCTTCGGTGAGCGTGCAGTAGGCGTTGATGTGCGGGTTGATCTTGTGAATGCGCGCGTAGAGCGCGCTGACGATCTCGACTGAAGAGGTTTGCTTTGCGCGCAATGCGGCTGACATCTCGCTGGCGGTGAGTTCATGCAGTTGGGTTTTATTCATGGCGGCACAGCCACTATACTCGCGCACATGTCTGATTGGCAGTTTCCCATTCCACAAGATAAGATCGCGCACTACACCGCGTATCGTGTCGCTACGCCGCCTATCATTGATGGCAAACTCGATGAGGTGTGTTGGCAACGTGCGCCACGCTCACCGCGTTTTGCTGATCTGGTGAGTGGCGAGCGCGCCATTCACGATACGCGCGCCGCCGTGCTGTGGGACGACCACTATCTCTACGTCGGCTATTGGATCGAGGAGCCGTTTGTGCAAGCGCGATTCACCGAGCGCGACTCGCTGATCTACGAGGACAATGACGTCGAGCTATTTGTGGCGGGCGCGGACTCGTACTATGAGCTAGAGATCAACGCCTTTGGCACGATCTACGAAGTGTTTTTTGTGTGGGAGGATGCCTACGAGCGTGCGGGATTTAGCCGCCGTCCCGAGTTTGGGCGCGATGTGGCTGGAGCGCGACCGTGGCATGGCGTTGGCTTTCAGCCGCATCCGCGTGGCGCGCGTATTGGTTTTTGGAATTGGGATTTGGCGGGACTACGAAGTGCGGTGCATGTAGACGGCACGATTAATGACAACACTGACCGTGATCGTGGTTGGTCGGTCGAATTGGCGCTGCCATGGAGTAGCTTTGATGTGCTAGCGACAGATGGGCGCGCGTTGCCGCCGCGCGAGGGCGATGTGTGGCGCATGGACTTTTCGCGCTTTAATCAATACAAAGCCGCGCCGCCCGCGACCGACTCAAGCGGCTGGGTCTGGAGTCCGCATGGCGTGTGGGACTCTCACATTCCAGAGTTATTTACGCAGGTGCAGTTTTCGACGCAGATGATTGACGGCTAAAAAAGGCGTTTGCCTTCTACATACTGTTTCCTGTCAGACAGCTTGACAGTATGATATTGCGAATGTAAAATATTTTTGTGAGCTCGCATTTCATCACAAAACTCAAGCGCGAGAC
>CAZVQE010000352.1:0-2635 GCA_964628875.1 uncultured Anaerolineae bacterium | reverse complement strand
GGCGCGAACGTGACGGTGTTTGACAACTCTCGCGCTCAACTGGAACGCGATGAATTTGTGGCCCGCCGGGAGCGCCTCAGCCTGAGAACCGCGCAAGGCGACATGCGCGATTTAAGCATTTTTGCGGATGGCGCTTTTGATATTGCGCTCAATCCGGTATCCAACGTGTTTTGCCCGGAGTTGCGCCCGGTCTGGCGCGAGTGCGCCCGCGTTCTGCGCAAAGGCGGCATTTTGCTGGCTGGGTTTATGAACCCCGATGTGTATATTTTTGACACCGCGCTGATGGACAAAACAGGCGAGCTAAGAGTTCGGTTCAGCCTGCCCTATTCGGATGCCAAAGATTTAAGCGAGGAAGAGCGGCTTGCCAATTTTGGCGACGCCCCGCTGGAGTTCAGCCACACCATGACCGAGCAGGTTGGCGCGCAACTAGAGGCGGGCTTTGTCATCACAGCATTTGAAGAAGCGCCGCATCATGCTTCGGCAACAGCAAAATATATGCCCGGCTACTTTGCCACGCGAGCCATAAAAATATAAGCTGGCCAGCAAAAAAAGCGGCGAATCTTGAAGATCCGCCGCTTTTTATTTCAGTCGGGGCGCCCGGATTTGAACCGGGGGCCCCTTGCACCCCATGCAAGTGCGCTACCAGGCTGCGCCACGCCCCGACAAACAAAACGATTTTAACATGCTGACACTCAGCGGTAGCGTTCATCTAGCTCGACGCGATAGCCAATCGCCAACCGATTCGTTTCATTGGCAAGCGCAACAATCTGTAGTAACTCACCGAGCATCTCATCGGTCATGCCTTTAGCGCGTGCGGCGGCGGTGTGTGTGCCGATGCAATACTCACAGTTGTTAGTCACGCTTACGGCGACATACAGCATTTCTTTGACTAATGGATCCAGAGCGCTCGGCGTGCCCATGACTTGTTTGACTTGTTGCCACACACTACGCAACGTCGGCGGATGATTCGCTAGCGCCTTCCACAAATGATTGACGTAATCGGTTTTGCGCGACACCATGATGTCGTCATACACCGCGCGCACTTCGTCGCTTGCGTCTGCATATTCGATAAGTTTGGTTGCCATTAGTAAATTGTAGTCAAGAGACAGGAGCCAGAATGCGGCATATAACTTCTGGCTCCTGATTCCTGACGCCCGCTACCTGATTCCTACCGCTACAATTAACACTCATGAATCAAGAGTCACCTATGCTTGTGATTCAAAACGGACAGATGGCGGGGCAACGCTGGATCATTGATGGCGATGTGGTTGTCATCGGACGCGAACCCGGTGACATGCATGTACTCGTGCCAGAGCGTCAGGTCTCGCGCAAACATGCAGAGATCAAACGCTCCGATGATGGATTTTGGCTCAACGATCTCAGCAGCAAAAACGGCACTTTTCTCAATGGCAAAGAAGTGCGTCAGCCCACCCTGTTGCGCGACGGCGATGAGATTCAAATTGCGTTGTGTGTCAAGATCGCATTTGTTGGCAGTGACGCGACCGCGCCGCTCAATGCGCGCCCCATTAGCCAAAGCATGCGCGCAGCAGTGCGCGGCGTGCGCATAGACAAAGAGACGCGCAATGTATTTGTCACAGAGCAGCCACTCGATCCGCCGCTCTCGGTTCAACAATATCGCTTACTTGAGCTATTGATGGATTCAAATGGCAGTCTCATCAGCCGCAGCGACATCGCCGATTTTGTGTGGGAGCATGAGGATGCGCAGGGCGTCACCGAACAAGCCATTGATGCGCTCGTGCGTCGTCTGCGTGACCGCGTCGCCGAGCTAGACGCCGAGCACGAGTACATCGTCACCGTGCGCGGTCACGGCTTTCGCTTTGAGCAACGCCGATAACACCATCGAGAGGCGAGCTTGTCGAACCTCTTCGTAGCATGCGCACACAATCCGCGAAATCCACTGCAATCGTTTTTTTGATCGCGCTACTCGCGATTGGCTTGCGCTTTTATAAACTCGATGCGCAGTCGTTTTGGTACGATGAGGGCAACAGCGCGCGCATCGCCGAGCGCTCCGTGCAACTCATCATCGAGGGCGCAGCCGGCGACATCCACCCACCGCTGTACTATCTCGCGCTCAAACTGTGGCGCGATGTATTTGGCGCGAGCGAGTTTGCGTTACGCGCATTGTCCGCCGTCAGCGGCGTATTGATGTGTGTATGCGTTTTTGCGCTGGGACGGCGCATGTTTGGCGCGCGCGTCGGCGCAATCGCAGCGCTGTTGATTACGTTTTCGCCGTTTGCAATCTATTACAGCCAAGAGGCGCGCATGTATCAGCTGCTCGCGTTGATCGCCAGCGCTAGCAGCCTCACGCTGATTTGTCTTATTCAATCGCGCGCGACGACTGTGCGGCAATTGCTACCGACGCTCATCGCGCACGCCCTACTCACCTGCGTCGGACTCTATACACAATACGCATTTGCGTTTGTGATGGTCGCGCAGGGGGTCAGCTTTTTAATTGCGCTCGTCGCGCGCCAACTCACGCGTGCCACATTTACGGCGTATGTGATCGCCAATACGCTCGCGCTGATCGCATTTGCGGCGTGGCTACCGATCATGCTGCGCCAAGTCGCCGCGTGGAGCGTGCTGCCGCAGAGCTATGTGCTGCGTGACGCACTGC
>CAZVQE010000351.1:2363-2636 GCA_964628875.1 uncultured Anaerolineae bacterium | reverse complement strand
TTGCGACACAACTCTCAGTTTCGGCAGTTGTGTTGAGATAACTGTTTATTCCCGACTAACTTGGATTTCACCACTGAGCTGCCCCGCTATTTTTACGGCCACAGAAACGACGTTTGCTCAGATGGGTGGCGGTAAGGCTGTGTGCCAAAGCGTGGTAGATCGCGGCGAAGCAAAAAGTAGCCGCCACCGCGCAGCGCATCACCGCGTTGCAGTAACGCAATGACGGCGCGGCGCAAACGCGTATCGCGTGGTGCTGTATTGACGTCGATGCTG
>CAZVQE010000351.1:0-2353 GCA_964628875.1 uncultured Anaerolineae bacterium | reverse complement strand
TCGTGCTGCCAGCGCACGATGTTGGAATCCGCGCCTAGCATGCCTTCAATTTGGGTGCTAAACAGCCAAGAGTCACAGACATACGCGAGAAATGGCGGACCTGGGTAAAAGTGATCAAAAAAGGGTTCTGCTTGAAGCATCGCAGTGCGGATCGATTCAAGTGTCAGTGGCTCATCGCCCGGAATGTGCATGTCTAGCACCGGGACACCGGGGCCAAGCACTTGCTGCCAAGATTTACGCAATAGCGTCACTGGATTGCTCAGTGCATAGCCCAACGGTGAGATCGGGTAACCCACGATCGCCTCTTCGGATTCGATGAGCGTTGAGATCCATGCTGTGCCATGAAGGTGACCCTCGCTCGTCATGGGCCAATTTGCATTGAGCAAGGCGACAATCTCACCTGTGTCAACATGCTCAAACACGCGAAAGTGATCATAATCCCAGGTCTCGTGAAAGAATTCGAGCCGACCGATTCGGTAGAGATCGCCGCTGCCGACGGTACGATACCAAGACCAAATCCATGCGTCGGCACCGAGGCAGCCATGTTGGGCTGCGTAGTCGCGCAGCGTGCTACATGAATGACGTTCAAGGGTGGCCCGTGTAATGGCATCCGGTACGCCCCGAGCCGTATGTCGCTCACGGACGCGACGAATACTATCCACCACCATCAATCCGCGCAGCAAATGAGCGTTGTTATCAAATGCAGCTTCGGCGTTGGCAATGGTTGCATTACATGGGTTTGACTCGTCAGAGTTATCAAACAAGCACTTATAAGCTGCAGTTGCATGAGCAACCAAGTTTGGGTCGGCGAATGTGCGTGACGCAAACTCCAAAAGAGGTTGTGTCATGGCTTTCTCCAACCCAGCATATACGCAACTCAATTGGATGACGCGGGGATCGAGAAAGGGTGGAGGTGAGACATTCATAAATAGATTAGACATTATTCGGGTTAAGGATTTTCCTAGCCCGACAAAGGTTTAGTGCGTTTAGCAACTCGCAAGTTATGCAACCCAGTCGCATTGACAATGAAATTGTCTGAGCAAATGCCTTTGGTATTTCGCAAAGTGTCTTTGACACAACGGCATCGCTTGACGCCGCTTAACGCATGTTCGACTTTGACACGCACACTGGATAGCTTTCGGTTCTTACTTTTCTCACGCTGAGTTAATTCTCGTCCTTTTGGCTTTTTTTAGGCTGAAGTGTCTTTTTGACTGGAGGTTCATATCCTTGAAAGCCAGTATCTTTGTGCAATCGAGTGTTCGGCGGATAACAAATCTGTTCATGATCTGCAAATTTCTTGTCATGGACTGTGCCTGGTCGAGTCGGGCTCAAATAGCCAACTCGACCAGACTTCAATTCCGTGATCACAATATTCTTGTCTGTATGCTGTTTCTTTTTGCCACTATAGTGAAGCGTCTGTTTTTTAGGCGCTTTGGGTCGATTGCGCCGACGCTCCGTGCCATCAATCACGTAGTTCTTTGCAGCGCCGCGCCGCTGTTCAGTCTTTGCAAATTGTTGGCCATCCCGCTCTGGGATTACACCCATTTCGTCCAATGCTGTCTTAAGTATGGGCAACAAACGGTGAATCCAATGATTGACTCGCGGCTGACTCATATCAAACAATTTGGCCATGACAACTTGAATTGGGTAGGTCTTTAAATACACCAAAATGAAAAGCAACTTTTGTTCAATTGAATCCAATCTCCCATCTGGACCACTGCCTGATGCTCGAATACGCAATGTGCCGCTCAATGTCCGAGGTCCACGACAGGATTTGGCGTACGCTTTCTCAAAACTCGGCACCACTGCTTTGAATTCTGCGACTGTCAATCCCGTTAATGCTAGAAATTCTCGTTTGTTGCCCTTCACTTTATCAATGCTGAGCATTTTTGCAGTCTAGAGCTTAACCCGAATAATGTCTATTGCTATGTTTCGGGATGCTCAGACAAAGGTGAGGTATCACCGACAAGCCACAAATGTCCAAATGGATCAATAAAGCTGCCTTGTCGATGCAGCCCCCAAGGCATTTGATGATTTCTGATTCTGTCGATTTCGCCATTCGCGCCCGCGGCAACCGCGCTTTCGATAAAGGTATCTGGATCGTCACAAAACACTTGCACCCGCACCGATGGCAAGCCCAATTTGGTTGGGCTCTCCCAGCCGTTGTTCTCGGGTTCACCAACGAAAAACGGTGCGCCAGCGATGGATAGCCCAACCACTGATCCCAAGTTCCATAGCTCTTGCGCGCCCAACGCTGCCTTATACCAAGCAGTTGCTTTGGCTGCATTTTCTACAGCCAGCATCAAAGAGATTTGCATATTTGTTTCTCCCGTCAGCTTTTGGATGAATTGAT
>CAZVQE010000350.1:0-2645 GCA_964628875.1 uncultured Anaerolineae bacterium | reverse complement strand
TGCTGACGTATCTACGCGAGGTGGCTGGCATCCTGTCCGCGAAAGACGGCTGCATGCCACAGGCGGCGTGTGGCTGCTGCACGGTGCAGATCAACGGCAAAGGCACGCTGAGCTGTGTCACGCCAATGAAAAAACTCGAAGGCGCGGACGTCGTCACCATCGAAGGTCTGGGCGAGTATCGCCAAACCGTGTATGCCAACTCATTTGTGAATTGCGGCGGCGTGCAATGTGGCTACTGCATCCCGGGCATGGTCATGCAAGCCAACGCGCTTATCGGCAAAAACGCCGACCCCTCACGCGAAGAAATCGCAGACGCACTGACGCCCAATTTGTGTCGTTGCACGGGCTACAAAAAAATCGTAGATGCGATTTCGTGCGCCGCAGATGCCATTCGCACCGAAGAAGACGTGCCACTCAAAACGAGCAACGGTTACGTCGGCGCAGATCACCCAAAATACGACGCGGTGCGGCTGGTGCTCGGTCAGCGTCCGTATGTGGATGACATCCGCATCGAGGGCATGTTGCACGGCGCGTTGCGATTTAGCGATCATCCGCGCGCGCGTGTGCTGGCGATCCACACTGCCGAAGCTGAAAACATGATCGGCGTGCGGCGCATATTGACCGCCAAAGACGCGCCGGGCGACCGCGTCGTCGGTCTCATCTATCAAGACTGGCCCCTGATGATTGACGTCGGTGAGACGACCAACTACGTCGGCGATGTGCTGGCGTGCGTCGTGGCAGACACGGAGGAGCACGCGCGCGAAGCCGCCGCAAAGATCACCGTCGAATACGAAGTGCTGACGCCGACGCTCGACATGCATGCGGCGCTATTGCCCGATGCGCCCATCGTCAACACATATCATCCGCAAAATAACGTGCTGACCAAGAGCGCAACCGGTCGCGGCGATGTGAGCGACGCGCGAGTTCACTCGGCGCATGTTGTCGAGGGCACTTTTCAGACGCAATGGATCGAGCATGGATTTATGGAGCCAGAGTGCGCCATCGCCTATCCGGGTCTCGACGATGTGTTTGTGAATGGCGCGGCCAGCGGGGTGACGATCTTGTCGCAGGGTCAGGGCATATTTGAGGATCGCAAACAAATTGCAAAGATGCTCGGCTTGCCACTCGAACAAGTGCGCGTGACGCTCGTGCCAAACGGCGGCGGCTTTGGCGGTAAAGAAGACCTGACCGTGCAAGGTCACGCCGCGCTCGCCGCGCGACTACTCGGCGCGCCGGTCAAGGTCAAACTCAACCGCGCCGAGAGCATCGTGATGCACCCCAAGCGGCATCCGATTTGGATGCACTATGAGATCGGCTGCGACGCGCTCGGCAAATTTACATTTGTCAAAGCCAAGTTTGTCGGCGACAGCGGCGCGTATGCCAGCGTCGGCGCAAAGGTGCTAGAGCGCTGCGTCGGACACGCGACGGGTCCCTATCACGTGCCGGTTACTGACCTAGAGGCATACGCCGCCTACACAAACAACGTGCCGTGTGGCGCGATGCGTGGCTTTGGGGTGAATCAAGCTACGTTCGGGTTAGAGTCGCTGATAGATGAGCTGTGCGAGCGCGGTAAGTTTGACCGCTGGCAGTTTCGATTTGACAACGCGCTAACTGACGGCGGGATGACCAGCACCAACCAAGTGCTGAATGGCGGCGTCGGCATCCGCGATACGTTGCTGGCAGTCAAAGACGAGTTTTACAAACACAAATATGTCGGCATCGCCTGCGGTCTAAAAAATACCGGCGCGGGCAACGGCTTGCTCGAAAACTCAAAAGTGCGCATACACATTCTCACGCCAAATCAGATCGTCGCCGATCACGGCTGGACGGAGATGGGGCAAGGCGTGCACAACGTCGTGCTACAGACGATCTGCAACGAGACCGGCATCGCGCCCGACATCATCGAGGTGCGCGTGGATACTTTTTTTGAGCAGAGCGCGGGCATGACGACTGCCTCACGCGCGACGGCGCTCGTCGGCAACGCCGCGATAGATGCCGCGCGCAAACTCGCGGCTGACCTCAAGACCCATTCACTCGATCAGTTGGTTGGGCGCGAGTATTTTGGTGAATGGGGCGTGGACTGGACGACAAAGCCGGGTCACGAAAATGGCAAGCCCGCCAAGACTCACTTCAGCTACAGCTACGCCACACAGCTCGTGATTTTGGACGACGACGGACAAGTCAGCAAGATCGTTGCGGCGCACGACGCAGGCAAGATTTTTAACCCGACGTTGTTTGAGGGGCAGCTCGAAGGCTCGCTGCACATGGGGCTAGGCTATGCCATCAGCGAGGAGCTGATTATGGAGAATGGGCGACCCAAAAGCACGATGTTGCGCAAGTGCGGCATCTTGCGCGCTAAGGAGATGCCCGAGCTAGAGGTCATCGGCGTTGAGTGCGCCGACCCGTATGGACCCTACGGCGCAAAGGGTGTCGGCGAGATCGGCTTGGTGCCGACCGCTGGCGCAGTCGCCAACGCGCTCAAACAATACGATGGTGTGCGCCGCACGACTCTGCCAATGAAGCTCCCCAAAAAGGTGCGCAAGTAAATAATCGGCAAATGCAAATTCGACCCGAGCAGTCTGCAGAGTGTGCGGCGATTCATGATCTGACGCGGCGCGCATTTGCGCCCAAGGACTTTAGCGACA
>CAZVQE010000349.1:0-2680 GCA_964628875.1 uncultured Anaerolineae bacterium | reverse complement strand
CGCGTCTGTGCGCTCAGCACCTTTGGCGTGTGAATGGCGCTCGTCCCGTGGATGATCTGACGCTGTAGGTTCGTGACGTCCACCACATCAAAGTCTGCGATGCCAAGCGTGCCGATGCCCGCCGCCGCCAGATACAGCGCGGCTGGCGCGCCGAGCCCACCCGCGCCGATCACCAACACACGCGCGTCTTTGAGCTTTTGCTGTCCTGCCGCGCCGACCTCTGGCAATAAGATATGCCGCGCATAGCGTTGCCGCTCAGATGACGATAGAGGTGAATTCATTTTTGTTTGTTATTGGTGATTAGTTCTTAGTCATTAGTAATGTATGACTCAGACTAAATACTAACAACTAACTACTGATAACCGAGCTAGCGCCACCCACTCCACTCGATAGCACATCACGCACCCCATCAAGCGCGCGCAGCTCAGCCGCGACACGCTCAGCCGCGTGGCTCTCGCAGATGCAATGGATGTTTGCGCCCGCGTCAATGGTAAACGCAACTGGCACACCGGCCTCACGCAATTCTCGTACTCGCTGCATGATCGTCAGCGACGGCGGCAACCAATACATCAATGAGGGCTGCGAGGTCATCATCACGCCATGCATGATGAGCGCGTCTTGCTCGATGACATCCGCCAGCGCCGCAAAATCTCGCTGTAGCACGGCGCTCATGCATACATCAAATCGCCGCTGTGTGTCAGCCACACGCGCAGCTTGGAGTGGCGACGTATCTGCCAAACCGTGCCCCTCGGTGCTGCCCGTTTTTTTGTGTCCGCTGCTGACGACGCCGATGACATCCGTCAGCGCCCAATGCTCCGGCGCTGCAATCGAATAGGCGGATTCATCGCGCCACGCCACATATCCGCTCGGCACACTGCGCGAGGCGCTGCCGCTGCCACGCCGCGCGAGCGCGCTGAGTTCGGCTTCTGTTTTGTGAATGGATAACGCGGCGCACATGGCAACGCTCAACGCCGCAAAAGCGCTGGCTGATGAGGCGATGCCCGCGCCCATCGGAAAATTATTTTGCGAGGTGACTCTGGCAAATGGCCGCGTCGACGCAACGAGATCGAGATGCTGCGATACGCGCGTATGTGCGTCGCCGCGCGCCACATTGCCATCAATCGTGACCTCATCCGCGCCGAGCGCCGCATCAAACTCGACCGTCGTCGTGGTGTGCAGCGTCTCTAAATTAAACGAGATCGAGGGGTTGCTCGGCAGTCGCAAGGCATGATCGCGGTTGCCCCAGTATTTGATCAGCGCGATATTGCTACAGGCGCGCGCCGTCGCACGCATTGATGCACTCATGACGGCAAATGATACCTGTTTGCCGCTTGTTAGCTTCGACAGGCTCAGCGAGCTACAGCCCAATTACAAACGTGCTGCCAGCGCCGACGGTGGACTCGACGTTGATCGTGCCGCCATGCGCCTCGATGATGGCTTTGACAATCGCGAGCCCCAAGCCCGACGAGGCAGTGTCATCTGATTGCGCCGCTCCGCGCGTGCGCGATTTGTCGGCACGATAAAAGCGATCAAACACAAATGGCACATCTTCGGGTGTGATGCCGCTGCCCGTATCGCGCACGCGCAATTCCACATGATCCGCACGACGAGCTGCCGACAACACAATCTCGCCTTGCGCGGTATGCCGCAGCGCGTTTGAGACGAGATTGTTGAGCACCTGCGTCATGCGATCTGTGTCTATGTTGATTTGCGGCAAGTCGTCGGCGGCTTCGACGCGCAGGTTGATGCCTTGTTGCTCGGCTTGCATGATGTATGCCAACGCCGTGCGCTCAAGCAACGATTTTGGATTCACCATGCGTTTGTTGAGGCGAATCTCACCCGCATCGGCAAGCGACAATGTGCGCAAGTCTTCGACCAAGTGTTGCAAATGCGTCACTTCTTCGTGCATGATGCCGTAAATCTTGGTTGAGCCTTGTAGGCGACTCTCTTGCAGCCCCTCGGTGTAGCCACGCAAGATGCTGAGCGGTGTGCGCAGATCATGCGCCAGATCGGCGGTCATTTGCTTGCGGGCTTGGCTGGCGCGCTCTAGGTCGGCGCTCATTTTGTTGAATGAATGTGCCAGCTCGCCAATCTCGTCCTTGCTACGGACATTGACTTGGGTGCCCAGTTTGCCGCTCGCCATCGCGTGTGTGGCGACGGTCAACTCACGGATTGATTGCGTCAGCGTGCGCGCCAACAACGCGCCAACCAGCAGCGCGATTAACAAGGTAATGCCCGCGCTGGTGAGCGCCGCCTGTGTGATGTTGTCGAGAAAGGTTGTATCGCGTGGTGGGCGGGTCGAATTGTTGTTGTTTGCGCGGTCATCCGTACGGCTGTTTTGATAGAGCAAAAACATGACGTAGGCAACCGTTTGATTGTTGTCTTGGATTTGTGTGGCGCTTTGCAGGTCAGCGTTCGAGAGTTTTGTGCCGAGTGCGTAGCCCTTGTTGTCAAGGATCACGACACCATTGGCGTCAGCGACAACCGCGCTCTTGCGATAGAGTCCGACCGGAGTGCGATCAAACGCATATTGCGCATTGGCACCGTCCCAATTTTGATGCGCTTTGTAATACTCTTGCAGCGAGCTGGTCAGCGCGCTTTGATCGCGGTCAGAGATGTAGCGATCAAACTCATCACGCGTTTGTTGCAGAGCCAACGCCGTAAAGACGCCGATTCCAAT
>CAZVQE010000348.1:0-2691 GCA_964628875.1 uncultured Anaerolineae bacterium | reverse complement strand
AAAGACCTTGAGAGCGTCAAGACCGAAATCGAAAAGTTACTCAGTGAACGTTAGCCTTTTTTAACACCAAACTATCTAGGAGACCACCTGAAATGACAATCACAAAAACGCCTACTAATTATCTTAATGAACTTGGTGAGATGATCTTTTTGGATCGCTACACCGTCAAAGATATGACTCGCGCCAGCTTGGCGGTAGGCGACACAGTGGTTGCCATCGTCAATCCAAAAACCAACCAACGCGAGATCGGCAAAGTGGCACGCATCAACGGTCAAAATGTATCAGTCGAACTGCGCGACGGCTCGCCGCTCGAGACAACCATAGAGCACGTGGACAAACCGCTCGAAACCAGCCCCGCGCAGATGATGGATCGTGTGGCGCGCGGCATCGCCTCAGCCGAAAAGACGCCTCAGAAACAAACTGAGTGGACTGCGCATTTCCGAGCGATTCTCGATGACTTTAAATTTGTGCCAGCCGGACGCATCTTGGCAGCCGCGGGCACAGATCAGATGCTGACGTATTACAACTGCTACGTCATCCCGTCACCCAAAGACTCGCGCGCAGGCATCATCGCCACCCTCTCGCAGATGACCGAGATCATGTCGCGCGGCGGCGGCGTCGGTATCAATCTATCATCGCTGCGTCCCAAGCACGCGTATGTCAAAGGCGTAAATGGTCGCAGCAGCGGCAGCGTCTCATGGGGCGCGCTGTATAGCTTTGTCACTGGACTCATCGAGCAAGGCGGCAGTCGCCGCGGCGCGCTCATGCTGATCCTCAACGATACGCATCCGGACATCTACGACTTCATTAACAGCAAACGCACCGCCGGCAAAATCACGAATGCAAATATCAGCGTCGGCATCAGCGACGCGCTCATGGAAGCCGTCAAAGTGGATGGCGATTGGCATCTTGAGTTCGCCGATCCGTCGCACCCTGATTACAACGAGGTGTGGGACGGCGATCTGGAGAAGTGGGCGGCAAGCGGGCGACCAGTCGTGCGTCACCGCACAGTCAAAGCGCGCGAACTCTGGAACGCCATTATCGAGAGCGCATGGGCAAGCGCCGAGCCCGGCATCTTCTTCCGCGACCGCTATAACAAGATGAGCAATTCGTGGTACTTTGCGCCGATCATCTGCACCAATCCATGCGGAGAGCAAGGGTTGCCCGCGTGGGGCGTGTGCAATCTCGGCGCGGTCAACCTCGCCAAGTTTTATGACGCCAGCAAGCACGATGTGGCTTGGGCTGAATTGGGCGCCACCGTGCGTCATGCTGTGCGCTTCCTTGATAACGTGATTGATGCAACGCCCTACTTCTTTGAAGAAAACCATCAACAACAAATGAAGGAGCGCCGCGTCGGTCTGAATACGATGGGCGTCGCCGAGTTGATGATTCACCTTGGCATCCGCTATGGCAGCGAAGCGAGCACTCAGTGGCTTGACAAGCTGTACGAGTTTATTGCCAGCGAAGCCTACGAAGCCTCGATTGACCTTGCCAAAGAAAAAGGCGCGTTCTCTGCCTTTGACGCGAGCAAACATCTGCAAAGTGGCTACATGCAAGGCATGCCACAGCGCATCCGCGAGCGCGTGCAAAAACATGGCGTGCGCAATGTAACCTTGCTGACGCAAGCGCCCAATGGCACGATTGGCACGATGGTGGACACCAGCACGGGCATCGAGCCATTCTTCTCATGGACGTTTTGGCGCAAGAGCCGACTCGGGCTGCATGAGCAAACCGTACCGATCGTGCAACGCTGGAAGGACGCGCACCCGGGCGAGGCGCTGCCCGATTACTTTGTCACGGCAATGGAGCTAGCGCCATCCGAGCATGTCAGCGTGCAGGCAGCCATACAGCGTTGGGTGGACTCATCCATCAGCAAGACCTGCAACGTGCCAAACGCATACACCGTAGATCAGGTGCGCGCGTTGTATGAGCAGATGTATGACTCAGGCTGCAAAGGCGGCACGATCTATCGCGATGGCTCGCGCGATGAGCAAGTGCTGATCGTCAAAGAGGAATCCGCGCCTGCTCCAGCAGAAGTTGCAGCGCCAATCGTCGAACAAGCGGAGTTGCCATTTGCCGTAGAACCTCTGCCAACGATGCGCACAGGCACGACCGTGAGCAAGCAAACACCCGTCGGCACCGTGCACATCACCAGCAACTCTGATCATCGCGGCGAACCGATGGAAGTATTTGTGACCATCGGCAAAGCGGGCAGCGATCTACAAGCCGACGCTGAGGCAATCGGTCGTTTGATCTCACTGCTGCTGCGACTTGAGTCACCGCTCACACGCCAAGAGCGGCTCGATCACATCATCGCGCAGCTCGAGGGAATCGGTGGCGCGCGCTCGGTTGGCTTTGGTCCAAACCGTGTGTTGTCCCTGCCGGATGCGCTGGCGAGTGCGTTACGTCAGATTCATTTTCCATCGAACAAAGAAGAACAGACTACGAACGGCAACGGACACAAAAACGGCGCCGCCGAGGCAGCCACACTCGCGCTGCCGATGGCTACAGGTCGCGTCAAAGCCTCCGTCAGCAACGGCGTCATCAAACTGCCCGGCGCCGATATGTGCCCCGAGTGCGGCATGGTCACGCTTGTGCGCTCAGAGGGCTGCAAAAAATGCGAGACGTGCGGCTACAGCGAGTGCTAAATTGATCTTTATCCGTCATTCTGAACGGAGCAAAGCGGAGTGA
>CAZVQE010000347.1:0-2692 GCA_964628875.1 uncultured Anaerolineae bacterium | reverse complement strand
CTCAAGACAGGCATCGGCACGGTCATTGCAAATACGTTGTCACCGCTCGCTTCGTCGTTGCCGGGCTTGATCATCTTGTCGCTCATTTGCGCGATTCCAATTCTTTCGCCATTGTTGGGGCCGGGCGCAGTGATCGCACAAATCGTCGGCACATTGCTAGGCGTCGAGATCGGACGCGGCAACATCCCTGCGCAATACGCATTGCCAGCGTTGTTTGCCATCAATCCGCAAGTCGGTTGCGACTTCATTCCCGTTGGTTTGGCGCTCGGTGAGGCTGAGCCAGAGACAGTCGAAGTTGGTGTGCCAGCAGTGTTGTTCTCGCGCTTGGTCACGGGGCCGATTTCCGTGATCTTGGCGTATGTTGCCAGCATTGGTATGTACCCGGGCAAATAATTAGTATGTGATGAATGGGAGCGCGATGTATGTCGCGCTCCCATTCTCCAAAAATCTCAAATAAATTAAAGGGGATCAAATGTCATACAAAAAAGTCAAAATTACCAAAGGTCCAAAAGGTTGGGGCGGACCGCTCAAGATCTCACCAGATGACAAAAAGAAATATGTCGTTTCGATTACGGGCGGCGGAATTCACCCGGTGGCGCAACGCATTGCTGAGCTGACTGGCGCGACGGCGTTTGATGGTTTTAAGAGCAAAGTGGATTTTGGCGAGATGGCGTGTGTCGTGATTGACTGCGGCGGCACGGCGCGCGTCGGGGTCTACCCGATGAAGAAAGTGCCGACCATTGACATTTACCCGACCTCGCCCTCAGGTCCTCTGTTCAGATTTATTACGGAGGATATGTTTGTGTCGGGCGTGCGCCCTGAAGATATCGCTCCAGCAGAATAACAATGCAGAAGTTTTGCGCAAAGGTCGTCAGCATTGGCGAGCTTGTGACCGAATTTACTGAGGCGGGCATCTTGGTTTTTTTCGGCGAAAACGCGCCCGATGAGTTGAAAGAGTTTTCAATCATCCATGACGGCAAGTCGCTCGCGAAACCAGTAGCCATAGGCGACCGAGTCAAGGTTGCAGGTCACAGCTATAAAGTGCTGGCGGTAGGCGAAGTTGCAAATACAAACTTTTCAAATCTGGGGCATTTTGTAATGAAAGCCAACGGCGCACACGAGGTCGAGATGCCGGGCGACGTGTGTGTCGAAGCCAAACCTTTGCCGCAGATAGAAATCGGCTCAGAATTTTTGATCGAGAGTTAAATCATGTCATTGCGTGAAAAACTACGCGCGCATGCCGCTCAGCATGGGCGCCTTCGTGTCGGCTTGGTCGGCGCGGGACAAATGGGCACAGGTTTGATTAGCCAGATGGAGCGTATGGATGGTATCCGCGTAGTGGCGGTTGCTGATGTTGTGCCGGGGCGCGCGACAGCCGCATATGCAGAGGCACAATCAATTGATGCGGTGATCGAGGTCGCAGACGACGCCGAGCATGCCGCGGATGTCATTCAAGATAGCAAACGCGTCGCCACACAAAACGCCGCAATGATGTCGCGCATCCCAAATCTTGATGTTGTAGTCGAATGCACAGGCATCCCCGAGATTGGCGCGCGCGTCTGCCTTGATGCGATTAATGCAGGCAAGCACATCGTCAATATGAATGTCGAGACGGATGCGACGGTCGGCTACATCCTCGCGCAACGCGCCAAAGAAAAAGGTGTGATCTACACGCTCACCGCCGGCGATGAACCCGGCGCAATCAAAGAGCTATATGACTTTGCGGACGCACTGGGTTTTGAGATCGTCATGGTTGGCAAAGGTAAAAATAACCCACTGGATCGCACTGCAAATCCAGACACCTGCGCAGCCAAAGCAGCCGCGCAACACATGAGTCCCAAGATGTTGGCGTCATTTGTGGATGGCACAAAGACGATGGTCGAGATGACCTCTATTGGCAACGGCGTTGGATTTACACCAGAGGTAGCGGGCGCGCACGGCCCGCGGTGTAGCGTGCCTGAGCTTGCCAAGATATTTGTGCCAAAGGCGGACGGTGGCATCCTCGGAGGCAAGGGCGCGGTAGATTATGCTGTTGGCGAGGTTGCGCCCGGCGTATTTGTCATTATCACCACCGATCAACCTAAGGTTATCGCCGACCTTAAATATTTAAGGTTAAACGGCAACGGCAATTATTGGGCGCTGTATCGCCCGTATCACTTGGCAAATTTGGAGACGCCGATCTCAGTTGCGCGCGCTGTGCTAGATGGCGAGGTGACGTTGGCGACAACACAAATTCCCGTCGCTGAGACGGTGGCATATGCCAAGCGCGATCTACGCGCCGGCGACAAGATTGACGCACTCGGCGGATTTACTGTATACGGCATGATTGATCGCGCCGATGTCGCGCACGCCCAACATCAATTGCCGCTTGGTTTGGCGGTGGGCGCTGTCGTGCAACGAGATGTCAAACAAGGTCAACCATTGACTTATGTGGATGTTGCGATAGATCAAAATCAAACCATCGTAAAGCTGCGCAAGGAGCAAGACAAGCTATGTCATCCATCCAACTAATGATTGGACATGATGCCGGATTACATGCGCGCCCAGCCGCGCTATTTGTCAAGACCGCAAACCTGTTTCCATGCAAGATCACTGTCCGCAATATGACAAAGGACAAACCGCCAGTCAATGCCAAGAGTATTCTTAGCGTGCTGACACAAGGCGCAGGCAAAGGCACTAAGATCGAAATTGT
>CAZVQE010000346.1:0-2713 GCA_964628875.1 uncultured Anaerolineae bacterium | reverse complement strand
GCTCGGCGCGATGGCTAAACCACTCATCGAGATTACTGGCGGTGCATAAACCTGCGACCTCGATTGTGCCGACGCCGCACGACTTGAGCTGTGACTCTGCTGCGCGCCATAGATCGAGGCGTGGTTTTTGGTTTGAATCGCCATCACGCACAATGACGTTTTCAGCGACAGCCGCCTGCACTTGTTGAGCGACGTCCTCGCTAACCTCATAGTGTTTTGCGCTGATAGCGGGACCGACGCAGCCGATCACGTCGCTTGGCACGCACCCAAATTGCGCTTGCATGGCGCGCACGGTCTCACTGATGACGTTGTTGGCGATGCCTTTCCACCCCGCATGCGCAATTCCCACCACCTGCTCACGCGGGTCGAAAAATAAAATTGGCACGCAATCGGCGTAACGCATGGTGAGCGTGATGCCGCGCATTTGCGTAATCATTGCATCGGCATGCACGTCATCTTTATTAGGCTCTGCAAAGCTGTCATGCGTAATCACGCGCACATCTTTGCCGTGCACTAGCCACGACGTGATTGTGCTTTCAATTGTCACGTCGAGTGTTTCAAACATGCGGCGGCGGTTCTCACGTACGGTCTCGACGCTGTCGCCTGTGCTACGACTCAGGTTGAGTGAGGCATAGTAACCTGTACTCACGCCACCTTGTCGTGTAAACACACCGTGGATGAGATCGGGTTGTTGCAAAGATTCAAACTGATAGTAGGCGAGCGCTTTATGCGTCAGTCGTTTCATGTGTGATGTTTCAAGTATGATAACTGAGTAGGTGTCGTGTTGAGAATTTTTGAGATTATTTTGATACTCACTAATGTTGTTTTGCTGGCTATGTGTTTTGTAGCGCAGCCACATTTAACGAGTTTGAGGCGATATTTTGCCTTGATTGTTTGCGCGGTTGCTGCATCTCAAATTCTTATCGAGGGTTATCGCTGGCAAATGTTTCCAGCATATAGCGTGGCAATTAGCTTAGGTATTTACGCTTTTATTAATCTTCGCTACAGCGTTTGGATGTTGATTCCGCTTGCTGCAATAACGGTTATTAGTATTGCATTGCCAATCGCATTTCCAATTCCAACATTGCCTCAGCCTACAGGCAAGTATCGAATTGGGACTGTGACCTATGAGTGGATGGATACAGCCCGAACTGAGAAATTTACAGCTGATCCAAATGACCATCGCGAGTTGATGGTTCAAATTTGGTATCCG
Source organism: uncultured Anaerolineae bacterium (assembly GCA_964628875.1). Taxonomy (GTDB): domain Bacteria; phylum Chloroflexota; class Anaerolineae; order J036; family Brachytrichaceae; genus AQU-03. The sequence goes on along the minus strand of CAZVQE010000346.1, from coordinate 1,500 downwards.
ACTAATTCAAATAGCACATTGCGTGCACCCTATGTTTCAGATTCACGTATGCTTGTGCCGCTGTCAAAGCTTCTCAAATTGCCATCTTTTACCTTGGATCATTTGAAGTATGCCCATACGAATGCAATTCCTTCCGCACCGGCCGCAGACGACAAGCATGATTTCCCGATATTAATATTTTCGCATGGGCGTGGCGGTTATCGCCAGCACAACACTTGGCAGATTGAGGAATTGGTTTCGCAGGGTTACATTGTGGTTGCGATTGATCACACGTATGCGGCAAGCGGAGTGGCATTTTCGGATGGCCGCATTGTGCCAATTGACGCCCGAATGTTGGATCGTCCATTTATTAATTCGATCATTCCCTACTTAGCGCAAGATGCGAGTTTTGTATTAGATCAACTGACTATGGTCAATCGGCTAGATCCAAAAAACATTTTGACCGGCAAACTTGACCTGCAAAATATCGGCATGTTTGGGTTGTCGCTCGGCGGCGAAACCACGGCTGAGGCGTGCCACGCAGATCAAAGGATTAAGGCGTGTTTGATTATGGATGTGTGGATGATTGGCGATGTTTTGAATGATGGATTGCAGCAACCAACAATGTTTATTACACGCGACGCCGCAACTATGCAAAAAGAAGGTTGGAAGCAAGCTGACATTGATGAGACGCTAAAGACAATGCGCGCGGTCTATGAAATGCGAGCTACGGATGGCTACTTCGTGCAAATAAAAGGCATGTTCCATCAAGACTTTTCGGACGCGCCTTTGTTATCGCCATTAACTTCTGTCATAGGCTTGACGGGCTCTATTGACTCACGACGCGGACACGAAATCGTAAGCGCATACACCCTCGCCTTTTTTGACCGCTACCTCAGGTCACAATCCGCGCCACTGCTGGATAGTCCCCCTTCATCCCCCGAAGTCATATTTGAAATGCGCCGCTAAGTTGGGTTATCATGACTTCACTTAATGACCTCAGATGATTTTTTGTCATCGGCGTGGGCGCAGTCTGCAAATCAAAACCTTGATTGGCGCTCGCTGATGATGTCGGCAGGATTTAACTCGATATTTTCAAACGATGCTTCATCGCTCGACTCGACATTGCCAAATGAATTTGACGCGCCTGTGCTGCCTTTGCGCGAGACGATTGTTTTTCCACGTGCGGTGGCGCCACTTCAGGTAGGGCGCGATCGCTCGCTTCGGGCATTGGACATGGCTGCAGAGGCGGGTTTGCTGGTTGTGCTTGCACAAAAAAAACCAGATGCAGACGGCGAAATGCGCCCGTCGGATTTGTATGCGGTTGGCACGGTCGTGAGCGTTGGACGCACACTGCGTATGCCGGATGGCACTAGCAGCGTCATGGTACGTGGTCGCGCCCGTGTGCGCGTCGTCGAATGGCTACAAGCCACGCCTTATCTTGTTGCTCGACTGCAAGTGATTGACGAGGCGACTACTAAATCAATGGTCAGTGAGGCAATCTCTCGCGCGACTCTGTCG
>CAZVQE010000345.1:0-2725 GCA_964628875.1 uncultured Anaerolineae bacterium | reverse complement strand
CTTGCTCGTTGGTTGGTGGTGGAGCGGCATCTGGCTATCGGTCGCGTATGCCATTAGTGTGACGATCATCTTTATGCCAATTGGACTTGAGATGATGCGCCGCACGCCATTTATGACGACGCTGCGACGTTATTAACTCTGCGCTGCAAAACGACATACGCCGCGATACCTGCCGCAATGCGTATCGCGGCGCAAATGATCAAGCCGGTAATCACCGACATGCCAAGATCAACAAGGCTCGACATGATGAGTGGCGCAGAAAAGACAGCCGCGTTAATAATGATCGTGTTCCAACCGTTAAAGGCTTCGTAGCGATTCTCAGGCGCACACTCGACCATCAACCCGTACGCGCTGACCTGAAACAGCACAACGGCTAACCCGCTGATGACCGCACCGATAAGTGTGGTCTGAAAATTTGTGGCGAGCGCCATTAACAAGGCGTAAATGCCAAATACAACGCCAGTAAATGCAAACGCTCCAAGGTTGCCGATTTGCCGTATGATCCTTGGCGTCACCGTTGCAAGGATGGCGACTGTCGCCCAAAACAGCGCATAGAACCAGCCAAGTTGCGCGTCCGTCGCACCTAAGCCGCGCACAAGCTGTAACGTAATGAGCGGACCAGCCGCATTGATTGAAAAGTGCAAACCAAATGCAACTAGTAAATACTCAAATGCTTTTGGTGTTTTGCGTAGCTGTGAGATCGAGATTGATTGCGTTGTATGTTCTTCCGTAAATTGCTTAGGGATTATTTTCACACTCAAGAGCGCCAATAGGCTGACACACACCATGACAAAGCTAATGGCGCATGCAATGATGTAGTTGTATGGCAATGCAATTGAATCGAGCAACCACGCTAACAAGGGAGTGCCAATTGCCATGCCTGCGCCCAAGAAAACCCAACGCACGCTGATGAGGCGCGACAAGCGATCGGCAAACGTCATGCGCGGAAAGTGCGCCGTGAGCGTGTAATTTGTAAGCCCTGCAGCCATGCTCAAAATCATTGTGCCGAGGACAATCGCCTCAGCCTGAAACTTTGGGAGCAGCAATGCGCCTACGATCACAAACATCACACAGCGCCAAATAAAACCCGTGATCGCCATCGCGCGCCGATAGTCTGGCACGCGCGCCGTCCACCGCGCGCCAAGCGCCGCCATGATCGCGTTTATCAACGCGGCGCCGGATGTAAAAGCGCCAATCAAAAGAGGCGTTGCACCCAATCGCGTGATCAGCACCGGGGCAAATTGCGTGACGATGATGATAAAAGGCGTGGCGAATAGCACATCGAGCGCGTTGAGTTTCTCATTGCGATCCGCGTCTTGCGCCGTAAATGTAAATAGGCTCATGCGCGATTTAACACAAACTGCTCAAACGCCTCAGCCGTCCATGGCAACGCTGGCTTGAAGAAGTGCTCGTAGATCGCTTGCGCATAGACGCGGATTTCGTATTGCGCCTCCTCAGCCATGCGCAGCGACAAAAAGTGCATCAGATTGTGCGCGTCCACCTTGCACACCCACGTGTAATACACGCTAAAGCCCGGCAAAAACACACGCGCTTGCTCGCGCGCGACGCCTTGTGCGATGGCTTGCTCATACAGCTTGTAGCCCTGCTCGTAGTGTTTGAGCAGCTCGCTTGTGAGAATTTGACCTGCGTCTGCCTCAAGCTCGCCCAAGCTGGCTTGCTTATTTGAAGGCGATTGTTTGCGCCACACCTCAGGCACGTAAAAATCATTCTCCTCAAACGGCACATAGCGGCCACTTTGCGCGTTAAAGTTCCACGTGCGGTGGCGCACCCATTGCCACCACGTCACGACCGGCGCACGCACGCGAAAGCGAAACTCGACCTGCTCAAACGGCGAGGTGTGACGATGGTTGAGCAAATAAAACAACAGTTTTTTGTCTTTATCGCTGCCTTTGCTCTCGCCAAGAAATGACACGCGCGCAGCATTGATGATGGCAAGATCGTTGCCCATGATGTCTTGCAATTCGATCCAGCCTTTGTCCAGCACTTCGACACGTTTGCCAATGAGTGATGTTGAATCCATTGGCGATGATTGTACGCGGTGATCCCATTCAACTTGCATCGTGATAACCTTGCCTATATGCAAATGCCCGACAACTGGATCGAACTCTCATTACTCACCACACCTGAGCTGGCTGAAGCCATCAGCGACGCATTGCATGAGCATGTTGAGGGCGGGGTGGTACTCGAGCAACTCAACGACCGCACCGGTTTGGCGGATCGCTGGGAGGATGAGGTCGCCACAGGTCCAGTGATTGTGCGCGGTTACTTTGCGGATGATGCCAGCGCCGCGCAACGCAAAGAGCAGATTGAGTTCGCTCTACGTTGTTTGAATATGGTCGTTACGGAGCAGGGCCGCGAACCCATTCCACAAGCCACCTACAAAACCATGCAACGCACGGATTGGGGCGAAAAGTGGAAGGAGTCGTATAAGCCAATCCGCATCGGCGGTCGCGTCGTGTTGCGCCCATCGTGGATTGACGCCAAGACGAGCGACGCGCAGGTGCAATTACAGCCCAATGACGTCGAGATCGTGCTGGATCCGGGTCAAGCCTTTGGCACGGGGCTGCACCCGACCACCCAGCTGTGTGCAATGGCGCTCGAGCAAACCATACAACCACAGCTCAACCAACGCGTGTTTGATATCGGCAGCGGCTCAGCCATTCTCACCATCCTCGCGATCAAGCTCGGCGCACCATACGCGCTC
>CAZVQE010000344.1:0-2727 GCA_964628875.1 uncultured Anaerolineae bacterium | reverse complement strand
AGCTTCAAATACAAGTCGCCTGCGCACACAGGTTGGCGCATCGGTTGCGCATGTAGTAGCGGCGTGCGGCGCACATACGGCGCTATGCGTGCGCGTGCGGCGCGGATATCGTCAAGAGAGATTGTCATAGCAGGTTTATTTATAGGGCGAATTTAGACTTGCGCCTGATCTAGGCGCATCATGTTGCATGGCATGTGAGATGACTTGGAGCGCTTGCTCGACCTCAGCGCGCGTCACCCAACAATGCATGACTGCGCGCACGCGCCGCGCTCCTTGTGCGCCCATACGCACACGATTAGCTGCCGCGCGACGACACAGCTCGGGCGCGTCAATCGGCGCATCTGGCGCTAGCTCAAAGAAAACGAGATTTGAGCGGATGCGATTCACCTCAATCGAGATGCCCGCAATCTGACTCAATCCTTGCGCAAATGCTTTTGCGTTGGCGTGATCCTCAGCGAGGCGATCAACCATCTGATCAAGTGCAACGATGCCCGCCGCTGCCATGATGCCGATCTGACGCATCGCGCCACCGAGCATCTTGCGCTTGCGATAGGCTTTTGCGATAAAGGCTTTTGAGCCGCACAACAACGAACCCACAGGCGCGCCAAGCCCCTTGCTCAAACAAAACGTCACGCTGTCAGCATCGCGCACCAACTCGCGCGCATCCACATTCAACGCCACCGCCGCATTAAATAGGCGCGCGCCGTCAATATGTAGCGCGCCGCCAAACGAATGCGCAATGTCTGCCACTTGGCGCGTGTAGTCGGGCGTGAGTGGCGTGCCATACATGCGATTGTGCGTATTTTCGAGGCAGATCAGCCGCGTGATCGGATAGTGCGGATCGTTGGGGCGAATAGCGCCGCGAATGTCATCGAGCTTTAGCGTGCCATCGGCTTGATTTGGCAGCGCTCGCGGATGAATACCGCCAAGTGCCGCCGAGCCGCCCGCCTCATACAAAAAGATATGCGTCTGATCGCCGACGATCATCTCTTCACTTGGGATGCAATGTGACAGCAACGCCACCAGATTGCCCTGCGTGCCGCTGCTCACAAACAGCGCGGCTTCTTTGCCGAGACGTGCGGCTGCCATCTCTTGCAAACGATTGACGGTGGGGTCTTCGTTATACACATCGTCGCCCACCTCAGCCGCAGCCATCGCCTCGCGCATTTGCGGCGTCGGCACGGTCAGCGTGTCGGATCGTAAATCAATTACATCGTTAATCATGTTTTATTTTTGAATGGCTTTTCGCAGCGTGTTGAGGTTGCGCGTTGTCGCTGGCACGCCAAATGTTTTTTCGACGAACGCATTTGGAAAGCCGTAACTGCCATTCACCCTAAATGCGAAACACAACACATCCAGCTCATGCAGCTTGATCAGCTCAACATCTTGCTTTGTGGTGCGCAATGGTAACGCAGGAGATTGCGTCGGCTTTGCGGACAACAACGCAATATAAAAATGTCGGTCGTCGCTGATCGCATTTTCGATCAACTCGGCGTGCGCCACCAGCGCGCTCAATTCCTTTTTGGTGCGGAGTGAGATTGGCACATCGTAGCCCAGTGTTTGCTTGAGCGTAGACTCCAGCGTGCTTTTGAGCGCCGTGCGTTTGACATCCGACTCAAAGACGACATTGCCACTTTGGATCAAGGTGCGTACATTTGTGCAACCGAGCGACTCAAAAATGCGCGTCAGTTCATCCATCTTGACGGTGCGCCCGCCCACGTTGATGCCGCGCAAAAAGGCGACGTATTCACTCATGCGCGTGCCTCATTCAACAAATGCAACGCACTCGATCTCGACGCGCGCACCAAGCGCCAAACCATTTGCGCCGAGCGCAGACCGCGCAGACAAATGTCCTTTGAAGTAAGTGACATACACGGCATTCATCTGTTGCCATTCGCTCATATCTGCCATAAACACGGTCACTTTGATCACACGGTCGAGCGACGAGCCATATTTTTCGAGCGTGGCTTGGATGTTGCGCATGGTTTGATGTGTCTCCGCCACTATGCCGCCCGGCACGAGCTTCATATTGTCGTCGCGCCCCAATTCACCTGACAGATACAACACGTTGCCAACGCGCACGGCTTCGGAAAATGGCAAATTTTTTTGGCGGTCTGAGGTGAGATATTGAATTTGATTTGAAGTGTTCATTTTTTTATTTTGGTGGCAAATAAAGTCGCACGGCGAAGCCACTCTCGCTCACCACTACTTGATCTATGTCGGCGTATTTTTGTGCGATGGCTTCTTGCATAGCGTGCATGCCGCGCGCGTGTGCAGCATCATCGTGCCCCCATTGGCTCGAGTAGATGCGTCGCTGATGTTGCTCAATAGATACGCGCGGCACAGTGAGTGTCTTGTAGCTTAGTATCTGCTCGGCGCCAATTGCGCGCCAACCATACGCCTCGATGATTTCGGCGGCGCGCTGTGAACCGCGCTTCTTTGGCGCGGGTTCATTACTGGCGGCGGCGTTGTATGCCTCGCGCGCAAAATTCATCTTTTCGTCGCCATTTTTTGACATGCACGAGATGAGCGGCGCACATGACTTCAATACGCGCGCGACTTCGTTCAACGCCATTTGCGGATCATCAATGAGATGAAAGATATGCGCGGCAATGCACCCATCAAATACTCCATTCTCAAAAGGCAACGCCGTGCCAAGCCCCTGCGTCAGGTGAATCTCGCGTCCGCGTGGTTTGTTGCGCAGCACATCCATCATGCCGCGCGACA
>CAZVQE010000343.1:0-2747 GCA_964628875.1 uncultured Anaerolineae bacterium | reverse complement strand
ATGACCTTGCTGCCGATAGCGGCTTGTATCGGCACTTCAAACATCTGACGCGGACTGACCTCTATCATTTTCTTAGCCAGCGCGCCGCATTTGTATTGCGCATCGTCTCGATGCACGATCATAGACATGCTATCAAGCGGATCACCATTCACTAGCACATCCATTTTGACCAGCTCGCCGCTGCGATATTCTTCAAATTGATAATCCAGCGAAGCATAGCCACGCGACATGGATTTCAACTTGTCGTAAAAATCAACGATCATTTCTGCTAATGGAAAATGATAAGTAAGCAGCACGCGATTTGGATCGAGATACTCCATGTTGATGCTCTCGCCGCGCCGTCGCGTCACAAATTCCATAATCGGGCCAATAAACTCTTTTGGCGTGAAAATTTGGATCTTCATCCATGGTTCACGCATCTCGGTGAGTTTGCTGGGGTCAGGCATATCAGACGGGCGATCTACTCTTAGCACTTCGCCGCCATTGAGCACCGCTTCATATTCCACGCTCGGAGCGGTAACCACGATGTCGAGATCGTACTCACGCTCGATACGCTCTTGGATAATCTCCATGTGAAACATGCCAAGAAAACCCACGCGGAATCCAAATCCGAGCGCGGCGGAGTTTTCTGGCGAGAAGGTCAATGACGCATCATTCAATTGCAATTTTTCGAGCGCATCACGCAGCAACGGATAGTCCTCCGTTACCGTCGGATAGATTCCAGCAAACACCATAGGTTTGGCAGGCTTGTATCCAACGAGCGGCTCAGTCATATTGCTCGCGTCAATGAGTGTGTCGCCGACGCGGCACTCACGCACCGTCTTAAAACCTGTGGCGATATAACCCACCTCGCCTGCGCTCAACACATTAGACACTGTCATGCGCGGCGAAAACGTGCCAATCTCAATCGCATTACAAGCAGCGCCAGTCGCCGCTAAACGCAAACGTGTTTTTAGATCAATGCGACCATTCATCACACGCGCATAGGCGATCACACCTTTGTATGCGTCATAGTGTGAATCGAAGATCAGCGCTTGTAGTGGTTTGGCTTCGTCACCGTTTGGCGGCGGCACATCGCGCACTACGCGCTCAAGCACTTCGCGAACGCCAATACCTTCTTTCGCAGAGATTTTGAGTATTGTCGCGGGATCGTCGCCTAATAGGCTGCCAACTTCTTGCGCGACCTCCTCAGGCCGCGCGTGCGGCAGATCAATCTTATTGATCACTGGAATGATGTGCAGCCCCGCATCAAGCGCAAGATACAAATTTGCCAGCGTCTGCGCCTCAACTCCTTGCGACGCATCTACGATCAATAGCGCGCCTTCGCACGCATTGAGCGCACGGCTGACCTCATACGTAAAATCAACGTGACCCGGCGTGTCAATCAAATTAATTTCGTAGTCATTTCCATTGTCAGCACGATATGTCATGCGAACAGCCGACGCCTTGATAGTCACGCCTTTCTCACGCTCGATATCCATTGAGTCGAGCAATTGCTCTTGCATCTCGCGTTTGCTCACGGTGCCGGTTGATTCGAGCAAGCGATCTGCCAACGTGGATTTACCGTGATCCACGTGTGCAATGATGCAAAAATTACGAATACGATCCAAATGATTTTCCATTCAAAAAACGTTCCCAACACGAGAATATCGCGCGCGGGGATTATAAACATCAGGTTACAATCAAATCAACAATGTCATCCACTGACCAGTCAAATGTCTCCAACGAGCGTATCAGCACATCCGCAACTCTGCAACACGTAGACAACCCTGACAAACGCTACGCGCTGACGCAACGCGAAATCACCATCGGTCGCGCGCTCAATTCAACCGACGGCATACCGATTGCCACGCATGACACACTCGCCTCTCGCTATCACGCGACGCTATTGCTGCAGAATGGCGTTTGGACGATCACAGATCACAGCCTCAATGGAACACGCGTAAACGAAAAAGTGCTGCATGGCTCACGAGCCGTATTGCGTGATGGCGATTACATTCGCATCGGTGAGACATTTCACTACATTTTCAAAGAGCTAGATCACACGCGCGTCAATTTGCCAAACGTCTAAACGCGACGCTACGCCTCACTCAACCGCGCCACACTCGCCACCACATCTCCGTCGCGCAAGTTAATCAAGCGTGAGCCTTTGGTCGCGCGCCCTGACTTCGGAATGTCATCAACCTTAGCGCGCAGCACGGTACCGTTAGCGCTGATGATTGTTACTTGATCAGAGGCTTGCACCACTCGCGCAGCCACCAATTCACCCGTAACGTCAAGCGCGCCCGTCATCGTGCGCATACCACTGCCGCCGCGCCCTTTTGCGTTGTATTCATCCAATTCGGTGCATTTGCCAAAGCCTTTGCCAGTAACGGTCAAAAGGAAGCCCTTTTGTTCGATGACTTCCATGCCCGCAATCGTGTCGCCTTCTTTTTTGAGACGCATCGCGCGCACGCCGCCAGCCGTTCGTCCCATGCGCCGCACCAGCGATTCACCAAATCGCAACGCCTGCCCTTGCGCTGTGACGATCATGACCTCGCCGTTGCCAGAGGTCAATCGCACATAGCTGAGCTCATCCCCGTCTGCCAGCGTCATACAGATCAATCCATTGGCACGGATATTGGCAAATGCACTCAGGTCAACGCGCTTGATCTTGCCGCGCAACGTACACATCGCAATCGTTGGTGCGTTGTCATTTGGCAATTGACTATTGACGAGTGCCGATTCATCTACATTCTCATCATCCA
>CAZVQE010000342.1:0-2753 GCA_964628875.1 uncultured Anaerolineae bacterium | reverse complement strand
CCTGCGCTTTCGCGCCGCGATACTTCGCCGTGACGGTGAGCTTGCCGTCGGCGGTGGCCGATATGCGGCCGCCGTCGATCTTGGCCTTCGCGCCCGGCGGAACAGCCCACTCCACTTCGTCGGTCACGTCGGTCTGCGCAAACAGCGTGTTTTTTGTGTGAATGGCATCTGCGGGTGGCTTGACATCCAACAAGACCACGTTGCCGCCCGCGCCGACGACCATGCGCGCGCACGCCGCGCCGAGACCCGATGAGCCACCAGTGATGAGAAAGGTTTTATTTTGTAATGTATTCATTTTTTCATTGTGTCATTGATTCAATGAATCAAGCGTCAATGATCCAATCGCTCAATGATCGTCGCATTTGCCATGCCGCCATACTCGCACATCGTCTGCAAGCCGTAACGTCCGCCGCTGCGCTCTAACTCGTGCAACAACGTCGTCATCAATCGCGCGCCGCTACAGCCGAGCGGGTGTCCGAGCGCAATCGCCCCGCCGTTGACATTGACCCGCGACGGGTCGGCGCCAAGCTCGCGCTGCCACGCCAGCACCACACTCGCAAATGCCTCGTTGATCTCGATGCGATCCATATCGCTGAGGCTCAGATTCGCCCGCTCGAGCGCGCGTCGCGTGGCGGGGATCGGCGCGGTCAGCATCATGATCGGATCGTCGGCGCACACCGCAAACGACACAAACCGCGCACGTGGACGCAAGCCAAGCTCACGCGCGCGCGTCGCCGACATGATGAGCACCGCCGCCGCGCCGTCGCTGATCTGCGACGAGTTGCCCGCGGTGATCGTGCCATCGTCTTTGAATGCAGGCTTGAGCGCGGCGAGTTTTTCGAGATTGGTGTCGCGGCGTATGCCTTCGTCGTTTGCTACTGTTGATTGACCATTGATGATCGGCGCAATCTCATTTGCAAAATGTCCGTGATCGGCGGCATAGGCGGCGCGGCGGTGGCTCTCGAGGCTAAACGCATCGAGTGCGTTGCGCGTGAGTTGCCATTTGCGCGCGACCATCTCGGCGCTCAGCCCCTGTGGAATGAGTCCATCGCGATATCGTTCGCGCAAGCCAGCAGCGGCGTTGGGCGAACCACAAATAGACGCCGAGATGCCCATCGGCACGCGCGACATGGACTCGACACCGCAAGCGATAGCGATGTCATACGCGCCGCTCATGACCCCCTGCGCCGCAAAGTGCACCGCTTGTTGGCTGCTGCCGCATTGGCGATCTACGCTGGTGGCAGGCACGCTCTCGGGGAATCCGGCGGCGAGCACGGCATGGCGCGCCACGTTCATACTTTGTTCGCCGACCTGCCCGTAACATCCGGCGATCACATCATCCACCTGCGCGGGGTCAAGCCGCGTACGCTCGATCAGCGCGCGCAGCACATGCGCGAGCAAATCAACCGCGTGGATATCTTTGAGTGCGCCGTTGCGTTTGCCGATGGGCGTGCGCACTGCCTCGGCGATGACCGCCTCTTGCATGTGTGCGTGTTGCATAAATCAGAGTATAGAGGTGAAAAGGCAATATGTCATTCTGAACAAAGCGCAGCGAAGTGAAGAATCCCTAAAAGTTACGTCTGAGGGATTTCTCGCTTCGCTCGAAATGACAAATTAGCTAAAATGAGTTCAAGATAAAGACTCACTTTTCATTCTGAGAATCACAACAACCCGCAGCAAAGCTGTGTGACGAAGAATCTATAGCAATTTGATATATGCATCAGGGATTCTTCGCTTCCTTTGGAAGCTCAGGATGACAACTCGCACTTTTTTGCTTATCTCAAATTCACGTTATATCTAGGTGCATACATCAGTCACAGTCACCCGCCTAGCATCTCCAAACTCACCACAGCGTGCGGCGACGCAGACAGCAAACGCGCCTTTAGCTCCGAGCCTGCATTCATCAGGGCATCGAGCGGCATCGGCTCGAGCCGATCAATCACAAACCACAGATCGCGCGATTGCTCCGTTAGCGCAGTGCGCTTGCATTGTCGCCAATTCCAGCGGCGACAGGTTACGCCGATATCATCACGCCAGATGACCTCACCGGCATCGGGATGTTCGCTGACGAGCGCGCCCTCGCGCATCGTGTCAAATATCTCTGCGCCATCTGCAATTGTCAGATACGGCGAGCCGCTGTAGAGCGCGGCATCCTCGCCGCCAAACGGCGCGCCCCAGCGCAAACTTAGCGCATTGTAGGCGTCCACGAGGTCGTTGATTTGCGGCAATGCGCCGCCGCGTTTGTAGCGCTTATACAGGCTCTCGAGCGACGATGGCGTCTTTTTGGGCGCCGCGCCAAATTGACGAAAAGCCTCGCGCCATGCTTCGATGTGTGCCTCGCACCACGTCGCGCATTCGATGACTGCAGGTGGCATTGGCATTGTCGGCGCGTAGCCTTTGACGGTGACACTGAGCGCACGATATGAGGGAAATCGCCCAGGGATCAACGGCGACACGCGCGGACGAAATGATGAATCGAGCATACGGCGATTTTATAGCCGCAAGTCCCATTCACCCACGTACAATCAATCCCGTGGACAACTTTGACGCATGGCTCAAAACCTGCGAATCGCTCGCCGAGACCTTTGCCGCGCGCGCCGACCAGCACGACCGCGACGGCAGCTTTGTATTTGAAAATGCGGCGGACATGCGCGCCGCGGGGCTGCATAAGCTCAACATCCCGACTGAGTACGGCGGTTATGGCGGCACGCTCACGCAGATGACGCGCACGCTGCAGACGATCTCGCGCGGCG
>CAZVQE010000341.1:0-2756 GCA_964628875.1 uncultured Anaerolineae bacterium | reverse complement strand
CGCTGAAGCCGGTCGCTGAGCCTGTCGAAGCGGTCGCTGAGCGATCCAGCAATGCTGGATATGTCGAAGCGGACTTCGACAAGCTCAGTCCACATCGAAGCGCACAATCCGTTTTGGCGGTAACATCAGCCCACAAAATCATGTCATCCACATGGAGTCTCTCTACGCGTGTGCATCAGCTTGGCGAAGCGCTCGGAAAAATCATCTCTGCGCTTAGCGGCCAGCGCATTCTTGATCTTGTTGAGCAATTGCGCTATTTGACAAAAGCCAGTCGCCTCGGCAACGCGGCAGCCGTAGATGCCATTCGCCAAACCGTACGTGGCATGAGCGTGCAAGACGCCTACGAGGTGGCGATGGCATTTACGACTTACTTTGAGCTGGTAAATCTGGCTGAAGAAGATCATCGCACGCGCTTGTTGCGACAACGGCGCACGGCGGACGGCGAGCTCATCCGCGAATCCATCGAGTCGGCGTTGGTGGATCTCAAAAAACGCGGCGTGTCGAGCGCAGAATTACAAACCATCCTCGATCGTCTTGCAATCGAGCTTGTGTTTACCGCGCACCCGACCGAATCAAAACGTCGCACCATCCTCGCCAAATTGCGCCGTCTCGCAGATTATCTTGAGCATGATAGCGACCTCAGCCTGAGTGACGACGACCTCAAACGCGAGGTCGTCTCGCTGTGGCTGACGGATCGCTCGCGCACCTCACAGCCTGAGGTCACCGACGAAGCACGCACGGGACTGTATTACTTTAACAACACACTATGGGATTTGATGCCGCGTCTGCACGCCGGTTTTCAGGCGGCATTGGCGCAGCATTATCCTGACGTGAATCTGCCTTATCGATGGTTTACCTTTGGCTCGTGGATCGGCGGTGATCGCGATGGCAACCCAAATGTCACCGCAGCCGTGACCGCCGATGTGTTGCATCTACATCGTCGTCTCGCGCTCGATAAATTTGCAACTGCGGCGCACGATCTCTCGCGCGCGCTCAGCATCTCACGCAAACGTGATGCCATCACACCTGCGATGCAACAACAGGTGGACGACATGCTGCAGCGCACCACCTATGCTCGCAATGCCGCGCGCCGCTATCCAAATGAGCCTTATCGCGCAGTTATGGGTTCGCTCGGCGAAGATCTGCATGAGGCTTTTCAGCAGACTTTAGCTCAGCCGTTGTATCCACTCAATCGGCAAACCGCGCTCACGCTTGCGCCCGGCTTTACGTTGCCCTTGCCGCAACAGACGACGCTCTCGTCGAATGATGTTGCTCATACAGTAGATATCGTCACAGACAGTTTGCAGCATGGTCGCGCGGCGACATTGTCAGAGGGCGAATTAGCCTCGATGCGCGCGCAGCTTGAGATATTTGGTTTGCATGTTGCCAGTCTCGACCTGCGTCAGCACTCACTGAGGCACGAGGCGGCAGTGACTGAGATATTGCGGTTGAGCGGCGCGTGCGATCACTATGCTCAGTTGAATGAGGCTGAGCGCGTTGAGATTTTGACACAAGCCTTGATGCAGCCGACGCGCAGTGTGCTAGACCGCATCCAAAGTCTTAGCGCGCAAACCACCGACATCATCGCTCCCATTCAACTCGCCAGTGAAGCCATCGCGCGCTACGGTGATCGCGCCATCGGCAACTACATCATCAGCATGAGCAATGGTTTGTCTGACGTGCTTGAGGTGCTGCTGTTACAAGCATGGTGCAATGTGCCTGTCGGCGCGTTGCCGATTGTGCCGCTCTTTGAGACGCTCGACGATCTTGAGAATGCGCCCTCGATCTTGCACAGTATGTTTGCACACATGCACTATCGCGAGCATATCCGTGCATGCGGCGAACATCAAACCATCATGTTGGGGTACTCAGACAGCAACAAAGATTGCGGCTATCTCGCCGCAAACTGGGCGCTGTTTAACGCGCAAGAGACCATCGCTGCCACCTGCAAAAACGCCGGCGTGCGTTTTACGTTATTTCATGGGCGCGGCGGCACCATCGCCCGCGGCGGCGGACCGGCGGCGCGCGCGATCTTGGCGCAGCCGCGCGGACTCGAGTTTGGCGGCATCCGCATCACCGAGCAAGGCGAAGTGCTCTCATCGCGCTATCTCAATCCTGAGATCGCACGGCGGCATCTCGAGCAAGTCGCGTATGGCGTATTGCTCGCCTCCTATGAAGCCAAACAACCCTCGACGGTCAAACACGCATGGCGCGATGCCATGAGTGCGATGAGCGACGCCAGCGTCAAGGTGTATCAAGCGTTGGTGGATGACGCGCAGTTCATAGATTTTTGGCGCGCGGTCACACCCATTGACGAGATCAGCATGCTCAAGCTCGGCTCGCGGCCATCATTTCGCAAGGCGGCGCACAATCTCGATGACGTGCGCGCCATTCCATGGGTGTTTAGCTGGATGCAGACGCGCTTTGTGTTGCCGGGCTGGTACGGCTTGGGCGCGGGCTTGCTCCATTTTGCTCAGGCAAATGGCGTTGAGCTTTTGCGTGAGATGTACCGCGATTGGTTATTCTTTCGCGCCATGATTGACAATGCGCAACAGAGCATGGCAAAAGCCGACCCAAGCATCGCCCATCAATATCTCAATCTGGTCGAAGACGCGCCGATGCGCGATAAATTTGCCCAACTGATAGACGCTGAGTACGCCCGCGCGCGCGAGATGATCTTGCAGATCACTGAACAATCAGACATCCTCGAGAGCGAAAAAACACTGCAACAGTCTATTCAACTACGCAATCCATAC
>CAZVQE010000340.1:996-2763 GCA_964628875.1 uncultured Anaerolineae bacterium | reverse complement strand
GCGATAAAGCAGCCACATGCCAATGCGTGAGCCCATGCCACTCTCACCTTGTGCCGGCTCTTGAAAATGAGGTGGCAACCAAGTTGCGTCATTTAATAATGTCAAAAAGTGCGGCCGAATTTGATTTACCGCATCTTGTGGATCGCGTCCACGCAAACGCACATCATTTACGTGCTCGATAAATTCGCGCATCAAAGGCGCATCCAGTAGCCATTCATCTTGATATGTGGGTGTCATATTTTTCCTAAGCTGGTTGTATTGTCTGAGAATCAAATTTGCGAATGGACGGCATGCTCAGGTGCATGCCAATTGCCCATAGCAAACAAAACACGCCCGCTAATAAGACGACCAATGGCGCGCCATAGTGCGAGGCGATCCAACCCGCCGCAAGGTTGCCAAACGGTGTCACGCCTTGTAAAGCGAAAACATAGTTACTCAGCACACGTCCGCGCATTTCGCGTGGCGTCACCAGTTGCACGATCTGATTCTGCAGATTGTTTTGTGTCACCACGCCCCACCCTGCAATTGCAATGAGCAAAAGTGAAATCGTGAGGTCACGCGAGAGCGCAAATACAATTAACACAGCCGCAAATGCAATTTGCCCGATCATCATCAGTCGCCCCTTGTGACGATACGTGCTAAACCATGTCAGCAACAATGAAGCCGCAAGCGCGCCCACGCCTTGCGCCGTCACCAACAACGCATTGCGCGAAGCCACCATTGCCTCAATGTCATTGGGCTGCGCCAATACATCGCGTGCAAACACAGGCAACATGCCAATCGCGGGCCACGCAAAAAGACCAGACACGGCAGCGCTGAGGATGATCCCCAGTAAGACAGTTTGGCTACGTACATAGCGCTGCGCCTCTAAAAAATCTTGTGCGACATTGTTTGATTTTATTTTGTGAATGGGCGCTGTCTCAACGTTTCGCGCTGACTTGCTGATTAAGTATGGCACCCACAGCAACCCGCCAATCACAAACAAGTAGCTCACGCCATTGGCAAAAAACGCCCAGCCCTCGCCCGATTGATTCAAGAGCAATAAAAATGGCGCAGACAGCGATGGTCCCAATACGCGAGCAACATTAAACGCGGCGCTGCCTAACGCAATCGCGCTTGGCAATGCCTCACGATCCACAAGCTCAATCATCATTGACTGGCGCGCGACGATCTCAAATGCATTTGCAAATCCCAGCACCAACGCCATAATCACCAACCACGGGATCGTGAGATGACCGGTGAATGTCAGCGCCGCAAGCATAAAAGCCTGCGCCATCATGATGATTTGCATTGCGATCACGACGTGGCGTTTGTTCATATGCTCGATCCACACGCCACCCGGCAACGTAAAAATCAACGCGGGCAACAACTGCGCAAAACCAATCAGCCCGAGGTCAAACGGGTTACCGCTGATGCGATAAGCCACATAGGGCTGCACCGTGTTTTGCATCCACGTGCCAATCAATGAAAGCAACTGCCCTAGCCAAAATACAGTAAATGCCTTTGAACGAAAAGCGGGGAATCGCTGCATGAGAGGTCATGATCTTACACCTCGATCAGCAAATCCAAACAAAATCTAACACTCCACATATACTCGCGTCAGATAATTTCGCGCATTACAGAAAGTAAATCCAAGGAGCAAATCACGAATGAACATCCTGATGAAATTGTTTAATCACGTCCGCCTAGCATTGCGCTTAGTGCGCGATCCGCGCGTGCCGGGGATTCTCAAATTATTGCCGTTTGCTGCGCTTGCCTATGTTATTT
>CAZVQE010000340.1:0-986 GCA_964628875.1 uncultured Anaerolineae bacterium | reverse complement strand
ATAAGTAGAAAAAAAAATATTGAAGAAACTATAGCCTATGTCATTTTGACGATTGACATTATTCCTGACATGATTCCCGGTTTGGGGCAATTGGACGATCTCGGCGTGATTTTGCTCGGACTCGAGACATTTATCAAGATGACGCCGCAAGCCGTCGTCGAAGAACATCAACAAGCGCTCAAAGATGGCAACACATACTCTGCCAACTCACAAAACAAAAAAGATGCAAATGGCAACGTCGTGGACGGCGAGTGGCGCGAAGTCAATCGGAATTGAACGTTTATCAACACTCCTCAGTCACATAGCTGGGTTGCACACCGCAATCCAGCTATTTTTTTGCCCTTGCCAAAACCAGCAAAACAAACACAATTGTCCTAATGACAAACGCCACGACGCGAAAACGTCAGCGTACGCGCGCCCACGAAAAAGGTCGGCAAGCTTCGCCCGAAGCTATCACTCAGATACGCGCGTTGATCGGCGAACAGCCTCTCCGGCGTGACCGACTTATCGAATATCTGCACGCGATCCAAGATCGCTATCAACACATCTCCGCAGCGCATATCGTTGCGCTAGCGCATGAGATGAAACTCGCGCCCGTCGAAATCTACGAAGTCGCCACGTTTTATCAGCACTTTGATGTTGTCAAAGAAAACGAAACACCGCCGCCAGCATTGACCGTGCGCGTATGCGACTCGATCAGTTGTGCGATGTGCGGCGCGCACACACTCGCCGACAAGCTGCGCCAAGCACATCCTGAAATTCGCGTGCAGCATGTGCCGTGTGTCGGACGCTGCGACGCTGCGCCTGTCGCCGTCGTCGGTCAAAATCCAATTCATCATGCGACGTCCGAGTCGGTCACGAGCGCCATTCAACGCAACGACACGACCTGCCCCGCACCTGACGCGATCTTGCTGAATGAGTATGTCGCGGGCGGCGGCTATGCACTACTCAAAAAATTGCACAGCGGCGAGATCAACCGCGAAGTA
>CAZVQE010000339.1:0-2784 GCA_964628875.1 uncultured Anaerolineae bacterium | reverse complement strand
GATCGGAGTAAATGCACTCCGGTCTTTTTTATTACTCATGTCAAATCAAACTGCGCCGCAGCCATACGCCACTATTTTTACCGATGGCGCATGCGAACCCAACCCGGGTCCCGGCGGGTATGCCGCCATCGTCGAGCAAGTCGGGCACGCGCAAAAAACTGTGTCAGGCGGGTTTCGATTGACCACCAACAATCGCATGGAGATACTCGCCGCAATCAAAGGGCTTGAATCGCTCTCGCAACCCAGCAAGGTAACGCTCACGAGCGATTCACGCTATCTGGTGGATGCGATGACGCTGAGCTGGGCGCTCAAATGGCGACAAAATAATTGGTGGCGCAACAAAAAAGAGCGCGCGATCAACAGCGATTTGTGGGGCGAATTGCTCGCGCTGTGTGCGCGGCACAATGTGACCTTTGAGTGGACGAAGGGGCACGCTGGACATCCGCAAAATGAGCTATGCGACAGGCTCTCATTACAAGCCAGCCGTCGCCCCAACCTGCCCGCTGACGACGGTTACGAGAATCCAACGATCCCCGCACAACCCATTCTCAAAGTCGGCGCGCCCTGTCAAAAATGTAACACGCCGCTCGTGCGTAAAACAGCAAAGAGTGGCAACACCTATCTATTGTGTCCCAACTGTCGCGCCATGCATATGCTCGGCGAGAAGGCGCTCGCAGGCGACAGCGATGTTTTGCGATTGTTTTAACACGGCTGGCTACAATTTATTGCGATGAATGTCGCAGCGATAGATATCGCCGTTGTTGCGCTCAACCGCATGGCGTTTGGTCCGCGCGCCGAAGATTGGAGCGCTTTTCGTGCGCTGGGCGACACGCCGCGCGCGCAGCTCGAAGCCTACATCGAGCAACAACTCAACCCGCAGGCGTTGGATGACAGCGCCTGCGACGCGCGTATCACTAACGCTGGCTATAGCACGCTCAACAAATCCATTCAACAGCTATGGGCAGATCACGTCGGGCAAGATTGGACGGCGCGCGGGCTGCCCGTGCGCGAAGTGCGCAATGCGGCAATGTATCGCGCGGTGCACAGCAAACGCCAACTCTTTGAGGTGTTGGTCAATTTTTGGCACGACCACTTCAATGTGTTTGGTTACGATCCTTTTCCATCGCCGACGTTTCCGAGCTACGACCGCGATGTGATCCGCAAATACGCGCTCGGCAATTTTCGGCAGATGCTTGAGGCGGTTGGCACGCACGCAGCGATGCTGTTTTATCTGGAGAATCACTACAACCAGCGCGGCACGCCCAACGAAAACTACGCGCGTGAGTTGATGGAGTTGCACACTTTTGGCACCGAAAATTATTTTGGTGTGGCTCAAGTCTCTGACGTGCCACGCTACACAGACGGCACGCTCATGGGGTTTGTAGATCAAGACGTGATTGAGGTCACGCGCTGTTTTACAGGCTGGCAGGTGAATGGCTTTGAGGACGGGCGAACAAAATACGGCGATGGCACATTTTTGTATGACGCCAACAAACACGACGCAGGTGCAAAAGCTGTGCTGGGGCGAGCTATTGTGGCAAACCAATCGGCGCTCAAAGATGGACGCGATGTGTATGACATCTTGGCGGCGCATCCGACCACAGCCCAATTTATCGCGCGCAAGCTGTGTCGCCGTCTCATCAGTGACACCCCACCCACCAGCGTCATCAATGCCGCCGCCGCCGCTTTTTTGAGCGCGCGCAATGCATCCGACCAGATCAAACAAACGGTGCGCGTGATCCTGCGCTCGGATGAATTTGCAAACACATTCGGTGAAAAATTCAAGCGCCCGTTTGAGTTTGCCGCGAGTCTGTTGCGCATCGCTGGCACCGAGTTCAGCATTGACGGCGACGGCAACTTTACTTGGAACTACGAAAATATGGGGCATCGGCTATTTGGACACAAAGCGCCGGATGGCTACTCAGACATCAAAGAAAATTGGGGCAACACGACCTCGATGGTGCAACGTTGGCGATATGCAGCGTGGCTGCTCGAAGGCTACGCGCCAAACCTGACACAAACCAATTTAGCCTCACAAACTCCCAGCACACTCAAAACCGCCAATGAATTGGTGGACTTTTGGATCGCGCGCGTGCTAGGTCGCAGCATCAGCGCCGCCACACGCGCCGAGATGGTGGCGATGGTGGCACAAGAAGATACACCTGACACTCCATTAGATAACGACAGGATACGTGATGTGATCGCGCCACTGGTCGAGCTGATCGCCATGTCACCTGATTTTCAATTACGATGATCAAACTCTCACGACGTAAATTTTTGATGGGTTGCTCTGCCGCCATCGCCGAGATGGCTGGCGCGCGACTGACCCATTTGGCATGGGCGCATCCGGACTCGATTACGCAAAACAGTGGCGATATCTTGGTGGCGATATTTTTGCGCGGCGGCTGGGACGCGCTCAATGTGCTGACCCCGCTCGGCGGTGAGGATCGCGGCATCTATGAGTCACTGCGACCCACATTAAAAAACGCCAGCGCGAACGCACTCATGCTCAACGCTCAATTCGGCATGAACACCGCGCTGTCGCCACTCAACGATTTGTATCAAGCGCGCAAACTGGCAGTCATTCATTCGGTGGGCATGAATATCAATTCGCGCAGTCACTTTGACGCGATGAACACGATGGAGCGCGGCACAGGCGCTTCGAGCGGTTCGAGCAGCGGTTGGATCGGACGACACCTACGCAGCCTGCCACAAAGCAATGGTCTCATTACCTCAATCGCGGCGGGCATCGCTACGCCGACCTCGATGTTTGGCAAGGACGAT
>CAZVQE010000338.1:0-2803 GCA_964628875.1 uncultured Anaerolineae bacterium | reverse complement strand
GCGTGCAACAGACGAGTTGGGTCATCTCGCTCGAAGGTGTGCGCCGACGCATCGGCACACTCACGCGCTATGGCACTGCCGGCGTGGCGTTGCGCGGGCTAGATTGGGTGGATCCACTCGCGGCGCAAACTGCACTTGACAATCAGCCCTCGTTATTTGTGTTGCCGCAGCTTGCTTGGCAAGTGACATCAAACAACGGCGCTCAGCCGACCAGCAAACAGTCGCGCCTCGATGATTTGACCTTCTCATGGATAGCGCCCAAAGATGCAGGTTCATACCTCATTCAAGCGATCTTGTTTGCCACGCAGCCGATAGAGCGTGGCGCGCTCGTCGTTACTGTTGATCCAAATGCCGCGCCAATAGCAAGCGCTATTCAAAGCAGCACAACAACCAGCTCAACGACAAATGGTAACGCGCAGTCATCAAATGTTGCGGGCGCTGGCAATATTGAGCTCGGCGGTCATGTGGTGGGGCTGACCAATCTCACACGCATGAGTCAGTCGGGCATGACATGGGTCAAAATCACAGTCAATGATTTCGCTGATCCGACGCGATTTATTGCGGTTGCGCATGGGCAACAGATGAAGGTGCTGGTGAATGCGATTGGCAACAAATCGCAAGTGATGGATGAGAACTATCAAAATCAGTGGGCGCAACATCTAGCAAATATCGCCGCGCAAGGCGCAGATGCCATTGAAGTATGGAGCGAGATGAATAGCGATGTGCGCTGGTCGGCGGGCAATATCTCGGGTGCAAACTATGCCAAGCTGCTTTCAAAGGTGTATCTGGCGGTCAAGGCGCGCAATGCAAATACGCAGGTGATTACAGGCGCTTTATTTCCGACCAATGAGTTTAATGGAGGCTGCACGCAAAACGGTTGCGACGATAGCGCCTATCTTACGCAGATGGCTCAAGCAGGCGTATCCAATTACGCGGATTGCATTGGCGTGCGCTACACCTATGGCAGCGTATCGCCCTCACAAACCAATGGCGCGCGCGGCGGATCACATTACTCGTGGTATTTTGGGGCGATGCGCGATCTGTATTATGCTGCGTTTGGTGGCGTGCGCAAAGTGTGCTTTACAGATATCGGCTATCTGTCGCCTGAGGGCATGCCGACTTTGCCGCGCAGCTACGAATGGGCTGCCTCAAACACAGACGATTTGCAAGCCAGTTGGTTGGCAGAGTCGGTCTCACTCGCGCGCAACGGTGACAAGATCTCTATGATGATTATTTGGAATGTGGACTTTCCGGCGCGACGCGTCTCAAACGCCGACCCGTCCGGCGATTATGCAATTATTCGCCCAAACAATACGTGCCCAGCCTGTGATGCGTTGCGCGATATGATGGTCTCGAGATAAATTTATTTAAGGTGAACTATGCAAAATGATTCTTCGGCGCGCAATCGGCGCGCTATGTTAGGAATGTTGGTGATCGCAGCGTTAGTCTTGCTATTGGCGCTAGGTGGTTACTTAGCATTACGTTGGTTGCGCGGCGGGTCAAATAGCACAACGTCGAGCGCCGCGTTTACGCCTGTGGTGCGAATCGTTGATCCGAATGCCGCAGCAGGAAGCACACCCGTTGCTCAGCAACCTGCCGCGCCTGCATCACAAGCGACTGCTGCGCCAAAACCTACCGCTGTGGCGGCCCCCGCTGGAATGAATCCACTTGGCAAGATTGAAGGCATCGCGGATTTTGTGTGTCCTAATCCGCATGTTGCGCCTGAGACATTTGGCTATGGCATTCAGAGCAATTGGGCAGTAGGCAACATCGGTGACTGGAATACCGTCATGTCCGACAAGCTCAAGGTGAACTGGACAAAGGCACAAGTGCGTTGGAGTGAATATGAATCTGCCAAAGATAAAAACGAAAATGGTAAATGGCAGTTTCTTGATGCGTTTGTGGGCGACGCCAATAAGAAGGGCTTGAACATTATGATTGGTGTGATCCAAGCGCCTGCATGGACACGCAAACTCAATGAGCCAGATTTGCTCGGGCCGCCAGATGATTTTGCAGAGGCAGCTCGTTTTTTTAAGAAGGTGATTGCGCGCTATCAGGGCTGCCTGCAAGCCGTCGAAATTTGGAATGAGATGAACCTCGACCGCGAATGGCGCATACCCGCAGGGCGCATCGCCGCAACTGACTATGTGAATTACCTCAAAACGGTCGTGCCAGCCATCCGCGAAGTGGATCCCAAGATCATCACAGTCATGGGCGCGTTGTCGCCCACTGGCGCAACCGTCGAGGGTAAATACAAAGACGACTTTACCTATATGGACGAATTTGTGGCAGCGGGTGGCCCCACACTTGTAGATTGCGTCGGCGTGCACCTTAATGGTTTTAATATGCCGCCTGACAAAGAATGGAACGCCGGCTACAACGACAAGACCGCGCAATTTCGCGGCCCATTTGACAACCCAAATCACTCGTGGTCGTTTATTAGCACGCTCAAAGCCTATCGCCAAAAAACAAATAAGCCGTTGTGCATTACTGAGTTTGGCTGGGCGAGCATGGAAAATCTAAAACGCAAAGATGGCACGCCGACCAAAGGCGCGCCAGATGGATTTGGCTTTGCGCTCGACAACACCGAAAAAGAACAAGCCGATTGGATCGTGCAAGGCTTCCAGATTATGAAAGACTCGGGCTATGTCAAATTTGGCATCGTGTTTAACCTCGACTACATCGCCAAGATCGGCGATGAGCCAGATGCACCCGCTGCAAATGTCGCGCCTTACAGCGTGATCCGACGCGATGGCAGTCCGCGTCCGGCCTGCCAGTTTGACACGCCTAGTTTGAACGGCCT
>CAZVQE010000337.1:0-2818 GCA_964628875.1 uncultured Anaerolineae bacterium | reverse complement strand
AGATTGTTTGATGGTCTATTGAGGAGGTTTGATAGCGCTGCAATCAAGATATCTAAAACACATTTCCCCTTTCACGTTAAGAGCTTTTTGCAAAATCCGAACACAACTTTTTAGGAGTCAAAAAAACCAAAATGAGTAAGCAACTAACCTTGCTGAGTGCCTTAGCCGCTGGCGCAATGATTTTGTCAGCATGCACTACAGCGACACCTGTGCCACCCACCGCGGCGCCGGCTGCAAAGCCAACTGATGCGCCAAAACCTGCCGCCCCTGCAGCAGCAACCGCAGTGCCAGCCGCGCCTGCTGCTACAGCTGCACCCGTGGTTGCAAAGAAAGGCGTTGGCATCGTTCTTCCGACGAAGGATGAGCCGCGCTGGATCCAAGATCAAACCCGCTTCCAAGATGCATTCAAGGCATCAGGCACGGATGTTGAGATTCTCTTTTCACAGGGCGACAGCGCCAAAGAGAAAGCCAACGTTGAGTCGTTGATTGCTAAGGGCGTCAAAGTCATCATCCTCACACCGCAAGATGGCGCCGCTGCTGCCGCCGCTGCTGATGCAGCTCGCGCCGCTGGTGTAAAGGTCATCTCCTATGACCGCCTCATCCGCAATACTGATGCTGTGGATTACTACGTGACCTTTGACAGCGTCGCAGTCGGTGAGGCATGGGGTCAGTATCTCATTGACAACGCCAAGGACAAGGGCAACAACCTGTATTTGTATGCGGGTGCTGCCTCTGACAACAATGCGTTCTTGTTCTTCGAGGGCGCTTGGAACAAGTTGCAACCCAAGATCGCTGATGGCACATTTGTCGTCAAGAACAGCAGTGAAGCCGTCGCCGCTCAGGGCAAAGCCAAGCTGACGCGCGATGAGATGGCCAAGATCATCGGTCAGGTCACCACAAACTGGGACTTTAACACCGCCAAGGGTCTCGCCGAAGCCAACCTCACCAAGGCTGCCGCCGCCGATAAGGGCACGGTCTACATTGCCGCGCCAAACGACGGCACCGCTCGCGCGATTGCCGATGCATTTGCATCTGACAAGGCTGTGACCAAGTACTTCATCACCGGTCAAGACGCGGAGAAGGCTTCCGTGCAATACATCATTGATGGCAAGCAGAGCATGACCGTGTTGAAGGATGTCCGCACTCTCGTGAGTGACGCCATTAAGGCTGCCAATGCATTCTTGGATGGCAAGACGCCTGAGAAGACCACGACCTATAACAACGGCAAAGCTGAGATTCCCGCCAAGCCGTCTGCTATCGTCACCGTGACCAAGGCAAATGTGAAGTCAGCCGTCATTGACTCTGGCTACTATCCTGCCTCAGACTTCAAAGGCTTGTAAACCATTGCTAAACAGCAAGCCATGATAGGTTGTAAACAAGTTTAATGTAAGCGCTACATACTATCAATGGCTTGCTGCTTAATTCAAAATAACGCACTGCGCCTCCAGAGGTGATTCGATTAGAATCTTCATTGGAGGCGTTTTGTTTACCCATGACAACACCAATACTGGAAATGCGCACCATCACCAAAGAATTCCCGGGGGTGAAGGCGCTCAACAACGTGACGTTTAGCGTTCAACCCGGAGAGATTCATTGTTTGGTTGGTGAGAATGGCGCTGGAAAATCCACACTCATGAAAGTGCTGAGCGGCGTCTATCCGATTGGCACGTATAGTGGTGACATCGTCGTGTCGGGTCAGGTGCAAAAATATCACACCATCGCCGACAGTGAAAAAGCCGGCATTGCAATCATTTATCAGGAGCTTGCACTTGTGCCTGAGATGACGGTGTACGAAAACATCTTTCTTGGCAATGAAATTAGAAATGGCATTC
Organism: uncultured Anaerolineae bacterium; assembly: GCA_964628875.1. Taxonomy (GTDB): domain Bacteria; phylum Chloroflexota; class Anaerolineae; order J036; family Brachytrichaceae; genus AQU-03. The sequence goes on along the minus strand of CAZVQE010000337.1, from coordinate 986 downwards.
GCGTGAATTGGAATGAGACGATCAAGCGCGCAGCAAAAATGCTGGAAACTGTCGGGCTGGATGTAAACCCCGCGACGAAAGTCAAAGACCTCGGTGTTGGCAAACAACAACTGGTCGAGATTGCCAAAGCGTTGAGTCGTGACATCAAGATTTTGATTCTCGATGAGCCGACCGCCGCGCTCAACGAAAATGACAGCGCTAACCTGCTCGAGTTGCTACGCGGGTTGCGTAAGCGCGGCGTCACGTGCATTCTCATCTCACACAAACTCAAAGAGGTCATCGCTGTGGCTGATCATGTCACCGTATTGCGCGATGGTCAAACCGTCTGCACACTCGATGCTCACAAAGGCGAAGTGAATGAGATGGCGATGATCAAAAACATGGTGGGGCGCGAAATTGACAACATCTATCCGCATCGCCCAAATAAAAAAATCGGCGATGTCATCTTGGATGTCAAACATTGGAATGCCTTTAGCAACAAACTCGGCCGGGCTGTATTAAAAGATGTCAATTTCAATTTGCGCAGAGGCGAGATCGTCGGATTTGCAGGGTTAATGGGATCGGGGCGCACCGAGCTTGCACACTCGATCTTTGGCAATCCCGACCGATTCAACACAAGCGGCGAGATTTACATCAAAGGGCAAAAGAAAACGCCGACGATGCCCGAACAAGCTATCCATGAAGGCATCGCCTATGTGTCAGAAGATCGCAAAGGCAACGGCTTGATTTTGATCCAAGATGTCAAACAAAATGTGACACTCGCCAATCTAGAAGAGATTGCCCCACGCGGCGTAGTGAATAAAAACGCCGAGATAAAAATCGCCAACGAATACAAAGGCACACTCAACATCAAGACCCCAACCGTCGAGCAAAAAGTCGGCAACCTGAGCGGCGGCAACCAGCAAAAAGTATCGCTAGCAAAATGGCTGTTTGTGACTCCTGACATTTTGATTCTCGACGAACCCACGCGCGGAATTGATGTCTGC
>CAZVQE010000336.1:0-2821 GCA_964628875.1 uncultured Anaerolineae bacterium | reverse complement strand
CAGCCGTGCTTAGCTTGATGCGCTTTGTGCGCTCCGCTGCCGCCGCGAGCATGACGACGGGCGCAGACGCCAGATACTCAGGGCGATGATGCTCGCCAATAGCAAACACATCCAAGCCAACTTGGTCAGCCAGCGCGATGGTCTCGATCAGCTCACGCATGCGCTGATCCGCGGGCGCGAGCGCGCCAGTCGTTGGGTCGGGCGTATGCTCGACAAATGAGTAGATGCCAAGCTCAAAGGGCGGGGGCGTTTGCTTTTGTTGTGGAATAGGTCTCCTTGTTAGGTTTTATTAGCGCGATTTTGTAAAGGCTGCTCGCAAGCAGCCCCTACAAAGCGAATCTATTTATTAGTAATCCGTCCGAATTTACGGCTTATAAAGCTGATACGAAAACGTAATAATGTCATCTTTCATCTTTGAAGTGTCTTTGATCGTTATCTCTGCCAATTGATTTAAGTTTGTTTGTACGCAGATGTGAGTCCCTTTGTCAAAGTCGGGGATGTTTCCTGATGTCATTTGTGTGATTTGTGTTCTGCACATATTTTCAACGTTTGCCACATCATTTTTGACAACTGTTGCTTTTGCGCCATTTCTAGGTGCGACTGTGTAAAAGATCATCGTACCAGTACTGTATCCAAAACTGAAATCTGATGTCTGATCTTGCGTGATGAAGCCAGTGTCCAAGTCAATGCTTTTGTATGTGTTGTCGGGGCTATCTTTTGCACACAGGCTCACCTCATACGTAGTACCACTTTGAATTGTTTTTACGTTGGGCATTTTGCCGCAAGGAGTGTCGAGCAAGTCGGCGTTTGTGGTGCAACTTGTTGCAGTCAATGCAAAAACTATCGTGGCGCAAGTTGAAGCGAGCCAGTTTGCAGTATTCATTCGATTTGACTTGCGGTTGTGTCAACGTCAATCGTAAGCGTCTACGTAAACGTGAAACGTAGACGTAGACGATGTCCCTTACTTCACATACACATACATCTCGCCAGCTTGCAGCCAATGATATTTTTGGCGCGGGTAACGCTGATCCATGATATCGGCGAGTTGCGACGGGTTGAGATGGTTGCCCGCAAATAGATCGTTGTGCGTCGGAATAAACACATCTGCGCCGATCTCATGCGCCAGCCACGCCGACTCGGCGGGCAGTAGGTTGCCGACGATGCCGCGCGCGTCACGCAATACGTCGCGCCCGTTGCTCGGCAAGAGCGCGATGTCAATGTGATGGCGCTTGAGCCGATCCACCAAGCCATCGTAAATGATGGTGTCGCCCGCGTGGTAGATCGAGACGCCATTGATCGTCAAAATAAAACCCAGCCAGCGATAGCCATTCACCTCATCAAAATCAAGCCCGTAGTGCGCCGCCGGTATCGCCGTAAATTGCATATCGCCGAGCGTGTAGGTGCGATCCACTTGCGGCACCAGCACGCGCTCGGCGGCAATCTTTGCGGTGTGCAAGATCGGCAGACAATGCCCCGACGCGACAACCAACGCCTGCGGTGACGCGACCGCCATCGGCTTGAGCGTCAGCGGGTCGCAGTGATCCGCGTGCTCATGCGTGCAAAAAATGGCGCTTAGATTTTTGAGCGCGCGCGGCTCAATCGGTGGCGGAAACTGGCGCGGCACATCCGCGATAAAGTTTGACAGATACGGGTCAATGCACATCAGCGTATCGCCGCCTTTGATGACAAATCCATGCTGACCGAGCGACCAAATCGCCACAGAGTTTTTGGGCGGTGCGAATGAGTTGATTTGTTGGATCATGTTTGTGTTGAGGATTCGGATTCCTCAGAGGAATCCGAATCCTGACTATGGTTGCATCACGATTTTGACTACTGGCTCGCGCTTGGTTTGCATCAGCTCAAACGCCGCCAGATACTCGCTCAACGCAAAGCGATGCGTAATCAGCGGCTGCACATGCAACGCGCCGCTCTCGATGTCACGCAGCGTGCGTTCAAACGTGCGCGACGAATACGCAAAAATGCCATGCACGTCGAGGTCTTTGAGACAAAATACATCGGACTCAATCGTCAATGGTCGCGCGCCGCCGACAATGCCAGCGGTCACGACCGCGCCGCCGCGCCGCGCGACATCTATTGCCATCGAGAGCGCCGACGGATTGCCCGCCGCCTCAAACACGACATCTGCGCCGTGTGACGTGATCTGGCGAATGCCGCTCGTCGGATCATCGCTCAGTGTCAAATAATCGGTTGCGCCCATCGCGCGCGCAAAGCCTTCGTTGTGACGATCTACGCCAACGACGATGATGCGGCTCGCGCCCAACCGATTCAACCAAGCTACACCCAGCAAACCAATCGTGCCGGGTCCGATGACGACCGCAGTATCGCCGCGCGATATGTTGGCACGCAATAAACCGTGACCGACGCATGAGGCGGGCTCAGTTAGCGCGGCGCATTCAAAGGGCAGCGCGTCGCTAAATGTGTGCGCCAGATCGCCGCGTACCGCCACAAACTCGGTGTATGCGCCATCCAGCGTAAAGCCAAATTCGTTGTAATGCTCGCACAGATTGGTCTGTCCGCGCCGACAAAAATAACACTCGCCGCAAAAGTTGTGACCCTCGACCGCCACGCGCTGACCGACGCGCATGTGTGTCACCGCCGCACCGACCTCGACGACTGTGCCGCACCATTCGTGTCCGGGTGTGATCGGGTAGCGCACATACGGCGCGGGGCGCGTGCCTTCGTAGATTTCGACATCGCTCTGACACACGCCGACCGCCACGACGCGCACCAGCACTTGGTTGGCGCTGATTTGTGGAATGGGTTTTTCGACGAGTGCGGTATCGTGTTTGGCGGAGACGAC
>CAZVQE010000335.1:0-2842 GCA_964628875.1 uncultured Anaerolineae bacterium | reverse complement strand
CGAATTCGCGCGCAAGGTATCGGCTGCCGCTTTGACGGCTTTTTGATCACGCGGGGTAAAGGCGCGCAACGCATGCTGCACGCGATTGCCAAGCTGCCCCAGCACGGTGTCTGGCACGTCCAGCGGGTTTTGCGTCACAAAATACACACCGACGCCTTTGGAGCGAATGAGCCGCACAACTTGCTCAATCTTTTCGAGCAATGCGTCTGGCGCGTCATTAAACAGCAAGTGCGCTTCGTCAAAGAAGAACACAAGTTTTGGCTTTTCAGGGTCGCCCACTTCGGGCAGGTTTTCAAAAAGCTCGGACAACATCCACAACAAAAACGTGGCATACATCTTGGGGTTTTGCAGGAGCTTGTCAGCCGCCAAAATATTGACCACGCCTTTGCCGCGCTCGGTCTGCATGAGGTCGGCAAGGTCGAGCGCCGGCTCGCCAAAAAATTTGTCGCCGCCTTGACCTTCGAGTGTCAGCAGTCCGCGTTGAATGGCGCCGACACTAGCTGCAGAAATATTGCCATATTGAGCAGTGAGGTCTTTGGCGTTTTCTGCGCAATATTGCATCAATGCGCGCAAGTCCTTGAGATCGAGCAAGAGCAAGCCGTTGTCGTCGGCAAATTTGAATGCAATATTGAGTACGCCCGACTGAGTCTCATTCAAATCAAGCAAGCGCGATAGCAACAACGGTCCCATCTCACTGATGGTCGCGCGTAGAGGATGCCCCTGCTCTCCATACAGGTCCCAAAATGTCACCGGGCATGCGGCAGGCTGAAGCTCAATTCCCAACTGCTGTGCGCGCGCGACAATCTTTGGATTACTGCCGCCCGCCTGTGACAAGCCAGCGAGATCGCCCTTGACATCCGCCATAAACACGGGGACGCCGCGTTGGCTAAATTGCTCGGCGATGGTCTGCAACGTGACAGTTTTACCTGTGCCGGTTGAGCCGGTAATCAAGCCGTGACGGTTGGCTTTGCCAAGTAGTAAATGGGATTCTTTGTTATCTTTTTTTGCGACGAGAATTGGATCGGTTGCCATTTTAGTTTTTGAATTTTAGCGATGTGTTTTTATTGATTGAGTTTACGCATGATGCGTTGGCTCGGCAATCTCTTTGTGCTTGGGTCGAAGTAGTGATATGCCAATGCCAGCCGCAAGTGACAAGATGACAAATATCAGTGTCACGATAGAGAGTGTTTGCTTTTCAATGTGAAACATGCCTTCGAGCAGCCAATCTTCGGTGAGCATTTTGAGCCCGACAAAAACAAGGATGACCGCGAGCGCATAGCTCAGATAATGAAATCTATCCATCACGCGCGCCAACATGAAATACAATGCGCGCAAACCAAGAATCGCCATCATATTGCTGGCAATGATGATAAGTGGATTTTTTGTGACGGCGATGGCGGCTGGAATCGAATCTACAGCAAATAGCAGATCGGTGCTCTCGATCATCAACAGCACGATGACAAGCGGTGTAAAAAGTCGCTTGCCATTTTCGATGATGCTAAATTTTTCGCCGTGATATTCGGCGGTCATCGGCAAGACGCGACGCGCCCATTTCACAGCAACGTTATTTTCGACCTCAGGCGCCGCATCGTCATCGCCTTGTTTGGCGAGCTTGATGCCGGTATAAACTAAAAATGCGCCAAAGATATAAATCAAAAAGTGAAACTTTTCGATCAGAGTCGCGCCGAGCAAAATAAAGATAAAGCGCATGACAAATGCGCCGATGATGCCCCACATCAACACACGCCTCTGATGTTTTTGTGGCACACCAAAATAACTAAAGATCACCAAGAAGACAAACAAGTTATCCACGCTGAGCGACAATTCCAAGATATAACCGGTCAAATACTCAGCCGCGCCCGACACGCCATAAACCCAATACACACCCACCATCACCAATAAACCCAGCGCCACCCAAAATGCGCTCATGATGCTGGCTTCGCGAAATCCAATGGTAGCAAAACGCTTTTGCAGCACGACGAAATCAAACACCATCATTGCCGCAACAAATATGCTAAATCCTAGGAAAATTTCGATATTTTCAGAAATCATTTCGTAGGACATTTTAGCTGAATATGCACTTTTGGCAAATCATGATAATTCACGTGAAATTTGACAAATACATTAAAAAATTAATTTCTGTGGATAAACCATCTTGACACTGTGGATAACCTTGTTAAAATTTGAGGATATCTTTTGTAAATGAGATATCATCGCCACATCACAATCACAAACGAACGGAGAGTAAATGAACAACACAGCGCTTGATAGTCAAATTGCCAAAGCCGCCGAATCGCCCGCCCAAATTAAAGTGGTCGGCGTTGGTGGCGGTGGCCAAAACGCGGTAAATCGAATGATCTCCGAGCGACTCAGTGGCGTCGAGTTTGTATCCATTAATACGGATCAACAAGCATTGATGCTCAGCAGCGCCCCCGTGCGTGTGCGCATCGGTGACAAGACGACGCGTGGACTCGGCGCAGGCAGCAATCCTGAGATCGGCGCAAAAGCCGCCGAAGAATCTGCCGAAGAACTCTACACTGTGCTCAAAGGCTCTGACATGGTTTTTGTGACTTGTGGAATGGGCGGCGGCACGGGCACAGGCGCATCGCCAGTGGTCGCGCGCATCGCCAAAGAGGCTGGCGCACTCACGATTGGCGTCGTCACGCGCCCATTTGCATTTGAGGGCACACCGCGCCAACGCCAAGCCGAAGCTGGCATCGAGAAACTCAAACAGTTTGTGGATACGCTGATCGTGATCCCAAATGATCGGTTGCTCAGCATGGTAGATAAGCGCGCCACACTGCAACAATCTTTTCGACTTGCAGATGACGTGCTGCGACAA
>CAZVQE010000334.1:0-2856 GCA_964628875.1 uncultured Anaerolineae bacterium | reverse complement strand
TTAAAGGGTCAGGTCGCCGCAAGCGGTCTGACCCTTTTTTGTTGAATATGTATTCGCAAAAAATCCACGTGCGCTTTAGAGATATGGATGCGCTAAATCATGTAAACAACGCGGTGTATCACACGTATCTCGAAGAGGGACGCATCGGATTTATGAAGTCAATCGGAATCTATCGAGACCCGCATCGGCTCAAAGGCATTGGCTGGATTTTGGTGCGCACCGAGATTGACTTTCGCACGCCGGCGGTATTTGGCGACGTGCTAGTGACACATATCAAACCCGGCGCGCTCAAAAATAGTTCGTTTGAGCTGGTGCATCGCATCACTCGTGAGAGCGACGACACGCTGATCGTCGAAGCCAAATCGGTGCAAGTGTGTTTGGATTATGCGACGCACAAACCTGTGCGCGTGCCAGATGAGTGGCGCGCTATCTTGGCGCAACAGGCGTAAACAAATCACGAGTGGCATCTCGACCTACGCTCCATTGCATCAGCAAGGAATCCCCAAAAGTAGATTCTAGGGATTCCTCGCTATCGCTCGGAATGACAAGTAATCTGCTCTAGCCGCGCACTTTTTGCAGACCACCCATAAATTTTTGAGGGTTGCCCATCTCGCCGACAGGCATCTCAATCAGCACGGGCTTGTTCAAGGTAAGCCCTTTTGCAATCGCACTGCCTAATTCTGCAGCCGTATGCACGCGCATGCCAACCGCGCCAAAACTCTCGGCGAGCTTGACAAAATCGGGATTGTCGAGGTGTGTCGCGATCACGCGCCCGCCATGCAGTTGTTGTTGCATGCGCAACACATTGCCAAAGGCTTGATCGGCAAACACGACACTCACGAGGTTGATTTTGTGCTGCACTGCCGTCGCCAACTCTTGGATAGTAAACATGATGCCGCCGTCGCCATTAAATGAAACCACCGGCTTATCGGGATTAGCAACTTTGACGCCGAGCGCCGTGGCAAATCCATAACCGAGCGTGCCTTGATAACCCGAAGTGATGAGTTTGCGCGGCTCATAGGTTGGCAAGAGGTAGCGCGCGGCATAGCCAACTTGGGTCATCTCATCCACAAAGATGCCATCCTCTGGCATGGCTCGACGCATCTCGTGAATGATGTCATATTGTGGCACAAGACTCGCCGCATATAGCTCGTCAAATTCTTCTTTGAGTGTTGTGATCTCCGTCGTGCGCGACGCAGCTTTGAAATTTGATTTCTGCAAGCCATCAATCACCGCTTTCAACGTTTCTTTGGCGTCAGCGACGATAGATATCTCAGGCTTGCGTTGACGCGCGACCTCAGTCGGGTCAATGTCCACACGAATGATTTTGAGATTTGCATCGTGCCCCCAATCCATGAGTGGGCGCATCAATCGCGTGCCGACGGCAAATACAACGTCAGCATCTTTCCACAGACGATGCGCGACGGGACCATGAATGCTGAGCGGATGTTTGTCGCTCATCACGCCAAATCCTGCGCTGACCGACGTCACAGGCATTTGCAACATGTCGGCGAGTTGGCGCACCTCTGCGCTGGCATTTTCGGCGCCGCTGCCAACAAACATCAGCGGATGTTTGGCATTTTTGAGCAGCTCAACGGCTTGTTGAATGGCGCTCGCATCGGGCGCGATGGGCGCAGGTGCGTTTGCGCCTTCAGTGAGTGCGACATCCGTATGATTTTCCAACACGTCCAACGGAATTTCCAAACCGACCGGTCGCGGGCGTCCACTGTGCAATTGGCGAAAAGCCTCATTGACAATCGAAGGCGCTTGGGTCGGATGCTCAATTCGCATCGCCCACTTGGTCAAACCGCGCAAGATTGCTAGCTGGTCGGGCAACTCATGTAGCTGACCGATGCCACGCCCGATAAATGACGTAGCAATTTGACCTGTGATGCACAACACAGGCGCGCTCAATCCATAGGCAGTCGTGAGCGCGGCGGTTGTATTGAGGAATCCGGGACCCGGCACAACAGCATATGCGCCAACACGTCCACTGCTACGCGCATAGCCTAACGCCATATAAGCCGCGCCTTGCTCATGCCGCGTGTGAATTACACGAATTGCGCGATCTGGATTTTCTTTGTTGAAGTCAAATAAAGCGCTAAAGAGTCCGTCGTTTTGCACGCCCGGAATTACGAAGAGGGTGTCGATGTTATTACGACGCAACATCTCGACTAATGCGCGTCCACCTGTCATCTTGGACATAGATTTACATCTTACCACTTAGGCAATTCAAATGAGCCGATAATCTCGGCGAATTTTGCTTGCAAATGAGTGCTTGACAAGTAAAAATTTATCGTGTATATTAACTATGTTATCGGTAACATGGTAGCGATAACATGTTTTACATTGTGAGTGCATAAACGCTAAATTTTCTTAACATGGTCACCGTCCGAGATGTTGCTCGCGCCGCTGGAGTTTCTGCTATCACCGTTTCACGCGTGGTCAATGCCTCTGGTCCTGTCAACATTTCGACGCGCCAACGGGTCGAAAAAGCTATCGCGGATTTGCACTATGTGCCTAACGGAATGGCGAAGAGTTTGAAGTCACGTCAAACAAACACACTGGCGCTCGTGTTAACCGATATCACAAACCCATTCTGGACAACTGTGGCGCGTGGCGTCGAGGACACCGCAGCTGCCAACGGTTATCACGTCATTTTGTGCAACACGGACGAGGATGCAGAGAAAGAGCAAAACTACATCAATATTTTGATTCAACGCCGGATTGACGGATTGATACTAGCGCCATCCACAAATAACACCGAACAACTCAATTTGCTAAAGCGCTATAGCACGCCTTGTGTGTTAATAGATCGTCATGTTGATGGCATGAAAATGGATATTGTGCGCGGCG
>CAZVQE010000333.1:0-2882 GCA_964628875.1 uncultured Anaerolineae bacterium | reverse complement strand
GAATTTGTTTGGAGCCAAAACGCAACATGTCATTTCGAGCGGCGCATGGAATGCGCTGGCGAGAAATCCCTCAAGAGTAGAAACGCAGAGATTCCTCACTTTGTTCGGAATGACAAGCGCTAAAGCTACGTCTCTTGTAAATCGCTTAGCAATTAGTCTTTCTCCGCGATGCCAAGCCACGCGGCGCGCGCATCGCCGACGAGTGTGACACTGCCGGTGACACATACGCATTCGTCGGTGTTACGTATGCTGTCGAGCGCGGCGGCAACACTATCGGCGGATGTTGCGCGCAGGCGCAATTGCCCCGCCAGCGTCATCAACTCTTGCGCCGTGCGTGCGCGTGGGTTGCTGCCTTGCACCATGATCCATCGCGCGACACGTGGCGCAAGCGCGCGCAACATGCCTTCGGCGTCTTTGTCGGCGTAGCACCCAAAGATGACCGTCCAACGCTTGCCGATAAAGTTTTCGGCGAGCGTGGTAGCGAGTTTGTTGATGCTGTCTATGTTGTGTGCGCCGTCTATGATGAGCGGCGGCGCGACGCGCAGCACCTCAAAGCGCCCGATCCAGCGCGTGTTGTGTAGACCGTTACGAATGGCAGCCGCAGTGATCGGCAGCGTATTGCTCTCGTCGTTGCGCAGCACATCCAACGCCGCGATCACGCCAAGCGCGTTGTCGAGCTGATGTTTGCCGAGCAACATGACGTCGTAGATGCCTTCGAGATTATTGGGGTGCGGGTTTTCTTCGCTGCGTTTAAAGGCGACTTGTTTGACCTCAAAGGTTTGTCGCTCGATATTGGATTGCATGAGTCGCCAGCGCCAATGTCGTCCCAGCCATGTGATCGGCGCGTTTTGCTCCTGAGCGACGCGCTCAATAACTTGCGTCGCCTCTAGCGCCTGTGAGTGAGCCACGACTGGCACGCCTTGTTTGATGATGCCCGCTTTTTCAAATGCGATTTTGTCGAGAGTGTTGCCGAGCCACGCTGTATGGTCATAGCTGAGCGAGGTGATGATGCTGACGCGCGGCGTGATTACATTCGTCGGATCATAGCGTCCACCCAGACCGACCTCGATCACCGCCCAATCCACCTGTTGCTCGGCAAAATACAAAAATCCGAGCAGCGTGATCGCCTCAAATGTGGTCAGCTCATTGAGATCATGCGTTGCCTCGCGCACACGTTGCGTGAGTTGTGCGACATCTTCTTGTGGAATGAGAACGCCATTCACCTGAATGCGCTCACGGAACGAGTGAAGGTGTGGCGATGTAAACAGACCGACTTTGACGTTCATTGCGCGCAAGCATGACGCCATCATCGCGGCGGTGCTACCTTTGCCTTTGGTGCCAGCGATATGCACCGATTTAAATTGCGTGTGCGGATTGCCGAGTCGCTTGAGCGCCGTGCGCATGCGCGTGTGATGTGTGTCTATGTTATTGACGGCTTGACCGCGGTCATGCGACGTGCGCGAATAGAGAAATTGCAATGCCTCTGAATAATTCATGAGTGAGCGCGGTTATTTTATTGCAGATGGATTCTTTGTTGTAATTTTGGAAGTGTTGAATTTCAAATGATGACCGTCATTCCCGCGAAAGCGGGAATCCAGTATTTTGCCTAAATTTCAGTTGCAAACAGGTGCAATTACATTTTGCAGAGATTCTTCGTCGCTCTGCTCCTCAGAATGACTCATATTTACAACGGCAGGTTTGCGCGGCGGCGCATGATGTACTCAGGCACGAGCATCAAACCTGCCATTGCCATGATGATGGCTGCTGCGGTACCAAGCGAGGTGATGGGCATCACTTGCACGAGCTGAAACGCGATGAGCGGCACGATGACCGCGCGCACGCCCGTAAAAAATGTGTGCACCGCCATGTAATCAACAACACGTTCTGGCGCGGCGAGTTTTGTCGCCCATAGATTCCACGCTAGATCGCCGCCCGACGTGCCAAAGCCAAGCGCGACTGCGGCAAGCACTAGCCCTACGACGTCACTGCCTAAAAAGAAAGCAACGATGCTGATCGAAAATGCAAAGATGGTGGCGATGCGCAACGCGAAGAAGCTCAATTTATCAAACACCCAGCCCCAAATCGGCGTCATCAGCAATCGCGTGACATCTGGAATAACGCTGACAAAAAGCGCAATCTCGCGCGGGCTGAGCGTGATGCCGTATTTTGGATTCGACAGATATTCGACGCGCAGTGGGATGACCATTGACCATGCAATGCCGAGCAACATCCACGAAGATTGAATGAGTAAAAATGTGCGATCGGTGCGCAGATAGCGCATGGCGCTGAGCGGGTTAATCGAGCGTGAGCGTGCGAGCGGCTTGCTTGGCACGCGCCACATGCACCACGCACTAAATGCCGCGCCAATTGCAAACACTGCCAACACAAGATGATAATTTGCGAGATCATGGTCGAGCAAGATGCCCGCCAAAGCGCCAAACGTGATAGACGCCAAAATGCGAATGATGAACGTGCGCGAAAATAATTTGCCGCGCTCGTGAGGCGGGTAGTTGTCCTGATAGATTTGTGTGGTGAGTGGCGCTAAGACAGAGGCGAGCGCGAGCGCAGTTACCGTAGTCGGCACAAACACACTCAGCGACGAATTGAAAATCGAGACACCAAAACTTATTGATGCCATCAAAAACATGATGGATGCGATTTTGTTACTCGGTTTGCCGCTGCGCTGTGCCACTAGCACAATCAGTGGCGAGATGAGCTGACCCACGCGCGCACCCGAGGCGATCAAACTTTGCTCGGTGTTGTTTGCCATGAGCGCCTGCGTAGCAATCAGCATGACAAATGTTTGATCGGCGCTGTCATTGATACCAGAGGTGATGGCGCGTAGCCGCTCATAATAAAAAGTGATGTCACGAACGGATTTT
>CAZVQE010000332.1:0-2906 GCA_964628875.1 uncultured Anaerolineae bacterium | reverse complement strand
CCACATATAATTCGCGTATTCGATTGATCTAAGCATCACCGCCGATAATCGTCGGCTCACTACAAAAAGGAGATTTACAACAATGGCAGTTCGATCAGCAGAAGCACTATGGAAAGGCACGTTGCGCGAAGGCAACGGCGTCATGAAACTCGGCAGCGGCGCGTATGAAGGCGCGTATTCATTTGGCTCACGCTTTCAAGAAGACAAAGGCACCAACCCCGAAGAACTCATCGGCGCGGCGCATGCCGGTTGCTTCTCGATGTTTCTCTCGGCACAGCTCACTCGCGCGGGCAAGCCGCCGACCAGCATCCACACCACCGCAAAGGTGCATCTCACCGATGGACCCACCATCAGCCTCATCGAGCTTGAGTGCGATGCGGTCGTGCCAAGCGTGGACGAAAAGACATTTCAAGAGCTCGTGGATGTGTCCAAAGCCGGATGCCCCGTGTCAAAGGCGCTTGCGTCTGTGCCAATGAAAGTCACCGCCAAGCTGCACAATTAATTGATCGCGATAGCAATTTGCTTTGTTGAAAATCTGTTAAGCGGCGAGGGCTGAGCGTGCCGAAGCCCGTAGTTCATTGAGCATCATTCGCATAAGCATACTCAGCATGTGATGCTGGTTTGAGCTTTTCAACAGAGTTATAGCAATTCTCAAAATAAAAAACTGCAAGCACAAATCGCTTGCAGTTTTTTTATTGCGCGAGCACCTGCGCCACGATAAACAAGCCCAGCAATCCGATCAACACACACGCGCCACCATAGATGCGATACATGCGCAGCGCGGCAGATTCGCCGCTCATCTCGACCATGCGCTTGCCAATCGGGTCGTACTCGATGAGCGCGCTGAGCGGTCGCCGCAACGCTGCGACGCCATTAAAAATCATCAACAACGAGAGGATCAAACCAATGATGCTGGCTGCCATAGATAAAACTATAATCCACTTGTCATGAAAAACGCATTGTCATTTGGCGGGGTTGCCGGAAATATGCTCAACACATTGCGCGAGATTGATGTGCGTCCGATCCGCGCGGCGGCTGAGAATGGTTTTACGTTGGCGATTGTCAGCCGCGATATCGCGCTGGCTGAGCATCTCGCGGACTTGCTCTATCGCGGCCCGCGCGAGCGCGATTTGCCTGCAAAACGGGTCTGTGCCGCGCTCACGCTCGATGCAGCGCGACCGATTGCGGCAGGCATGGATGTCGCCGTGATCGTGACGCGCGAGCAAAATGACAACAGCGCCGAGCTAGAGCTGTTGCGCGCGCTGACCAATGCAAAAGTGCCGACGGTGGTGTGCCTGCTGCAGACTGCCGACGAAGCGCAGCAACCTCCGCGACTGCGCCAGCAATGGTTGCCCGCAAGTGTCGTCGAGTTGCTGACGCCATTAGACGACACAGCCGCCACCCAAACACTCGTCAAAGCCATCCGCGCCATGAAGACGATAGACGATCTAGCGCTTGCGCGGCATCTGCCGGCTTTTCGTGAGAGTGTTGCGCGCGGGCTGATCGAGGACGTCTCAAACACAAACGCCGCATATAGCTTTGGCACGGGTATTTTTGAGACCAATCCAGTTGCCAATCTGCCGCTCAACGCCGCCGATATGTTTGTGCTGACCAAAAATCAAGCCATCATGGCATACAAGATCGCGTTGGCGACCGGCATGCCCGCCGAATTCAAAGACATCATGCCAAAGCTCGCAGCCGTGCTTGGCAGCGGCTTTGCGTTTAGACAGATTGCGCGCAGCTTGGTCGGGTTGTTGCCCGGCTTAGGTCTCATTCCAAAGGTCGCCGTGTCTTTTGCTGGCACGTATGTCGCGGGCGAAGCCATCTATCGTTGGTGCGCGACCGGCGAAAAAATTGACACCAGCAGCTTGCGCGAAGGCTATGAGATTGCGCTTGCACGCGGACGTGCGATGGCGCGTGCGTTGTTTGATCGTCGCAAATCCAATTCGCGCAAAGAGCTATTGCCGCCACCCGAATAAGAGAAATCGGATGACAGAAGTCAGATATGAGATTAGCGCGTAGTGATCTGAAATCCGACTTCTGTCATCTTTCATCTGATTTCTGAAATCTGACTTCTCACATCTAAAATGGAACCTCAACTCCTCTGGACGCCGAGCGACACGCTCAAAAAAAATTGCAACCTCACGCACTATATGCAGTGGCTGGCACAACACAAAAATCTGCACTTTGAGAGCTACGATGCGTTGTGGCGTTGGTCGGTCACCGACATCGAGGCATTTTGGGAATCCATCTGGCAGTATTTTGAGATCAATGCTTCACAGCCATACTCGCGTGTGCTAGGCAACCGCGCCATGCCCGCGGCGCAGTGGTTCCCCGACGCGCGGCTCAACTACGCCGAGCATATCTTTCGCGCGGCAAATGACGCGCATCCTGCCGCATTATTTTTGTCCGAGACAACCACGCTCACCCGCGCTGATGGCAGCCTCAATGTGATTGAGTTGTCTTGGGGCGAATTGCATACGCAAGTGGCGGCGCTCACCGCGTGGCTGAGATCGCACGGCATCAAGTCGGGTGACCGCGTCGTGGCGTATGCGCCAAACATGCCTGAGACGTTGGTCGCGTTTCTGGCGGCTGCCAGCATCGGCGCAGTGTGGTCGAGTTGCTCACCCGACATCGGCGCGGCGGCTGTCTTGGATCGCTTTCGGCAGATCGAGCCGCGCGTGTTGTTTGCCATTGACGGCTACATTTACAACAGCAAGCCCAATGATCGTCGTGAGGTCGTGCGTGAGCTGATGTCTGCGTTGCCATCGCTTGAGCATGTCGTTCATATTCCTTATTTGAATCGCGCTGAACCTGATTTGACCGACGCGCGTGAAACGACGTGGGCGGCAATCCAAAAACAACCACACGCGCCCATCGTTTTTGAGCAGGTCGCGTTCGATCAT
>CAZVQE010000331.1:0-2907 GCA_964628875.1 uncultured Anaerolineae bacterium | reverse complement strand
TGACCAGCAGAGAGATATCAAAGTGCCGCCAAAGTCGTCTATCGGGCATAAAAAATCACGCATTATTCGATGCGTGACGTAAACGATACCACCTCGCGAAGGGTGTTGTTAGTTTGGGCTCAGTTTTTGCGTGACGACTTTGCAATGGGCACATCCACCAACAAGCGCGTCGAGCCATCTGTGTCGTCGAGGCTCACGGCGATATCACGTTGATTGACATGCAAATGTCGCGATAACACCTCAATAATGTCGTCGCGGATCTCATCGAGCTTGCCTGGTGATATGCCTGCGCGGTCATTGATTAGCACTAAACGCAGACGATTTTTGGCTTCGTCCGCCGTGTTTTTTTTGCCGAGTAAATCTTTGAACCAGCTCATTTTTTGCCGAATAATCGCTGTAACAATCCGGGTTGCTGTGGCGCTTGCAATGGCACGTCTTCGCCAATGATGCGTCGCGCAATATCACGAAACGCGACTGCGGCTGGACTTTTGCCGTTGAGCGCTACGGGTGTGCCGCGATTGGTCGAGGATAAAATTTCTTCGTCCTCTGGCACGATGCCGATGACTTCGGTCGAGAGCACCTCGATGATGTCCTCGACTGAGAGCATGTCTTTACGTTGCACGCGCGCAGGGATCAGCCGATTGATGATGATCTGCGCAGGTCCTTTTTCGTTGGCTTCGATCAAGCCGATGACTCGATCTGCATCACGCACCGAAGACACCTCAGGATTAGTCACAACCAAGACTCGGTCTGCAGGCGCTAATGAAGTCTTAAAGCCTTCTTCGATGCCAGCCGGCGAGTCAATGATGATGTACTCAAACTCTTTGCGTAGCTCGTCACACAGCGCAATCATCTGTTGCGCGTTCATTGCGGTCTTGTCGCGTGTTTGCGCGGTGGGCAGCAGATACAGCTCTGGCGCGCGTTTATCGCGGATGAGCGCTTGACGCAGGCGGCAACGCCCTTCAACGACATCAATTGAATCGTAGACAATTCGATTCTCCAGACCCATCACAATGTCAAGATTGCGTAGTCCGATATCGCCGTCGGTGATGACGACTTTTTTGCCGAGCATGGCGAGGGCAGTGCCAATGTTTGCTGTATTGGTTGTTTTGCCAACACCGCCTTTGCCCGAACTGATGGTAATTACTACGGATTCCATTCGACGATGACTATCTGTCCTTGTTCTAGTTTTGCCACTTCGGGCGTTAGTTTTTTGTTGCGTTTGCTGAGTGCATTTACCCTGCTGCTCATCTCATTGATACGCAACACGCTTGGGGTCATTTCCATTGCGCAGATAATGGCTTCGTTGTCATTCATCGCGCCTGCATGCACCGCGCCTTGTAATTTGCCCCAAACAATGATATCACTGCCAGCGATCAGTTGCGCGCCCGGATTTACGTCACCGATGACAACGATATGCCCTGGGTGACGGATGATTTGTCCTGAGCGCACACGCTTGCGCACGAGGATGCCATCGGTGCCGTCAAACACAACTCCAGCGATAGGCCCGATTTCTTCTTGCTTTGTGGGTTGAATCTCAGTTGGCACGCCCGCCTTTTGTGCGTTGCGGAGCGTCGTGCTGTTTTTTGAGGTGACCGCCCACAGCGTGACTTCGTAGCGCGCCAAAAGTTCTTGAGCGTATTGCAAATCTTCGGGTGTCAGTTCAAATTCATTGACATCCAGCGCAACGCTGCCTCCGCGAAAAAAATTTGCGCTCTGTCGCATTTTGGTGTCAAGCGCGGCAAAGTGTGCGGGCAAATCGCCATTTGCCCCATCCTCAAAAACGATCAGCACGCCTTGGCGCAGACCCTTGATTGAAATCATGCGACATGAATGATAACGCGATATCTGATTGCGATTATTCCGATCCCGTTGGCTTGTCTTTTTGCACGGGCGCGAGGTCTTTGTCGGCAAGTGGGATGTTAAAGTATTTTGCGAGAATGCGTTGGGCGATGGGTGCAGCCACACCGCTGCCTTGACCGCCATTCCACACATATACTGCCAGCGCGATCTGCGGCTTGTCTGCGGGTGCATATGCCAAAAACCACGCATGCGTCGGCAACACTTTGATACCCGGATAGCATACGCCGATCTTTAGCCCGACGTCGTCACAAAACTCGGCTGTGCCGGTCTTGCCCGCATACTGAAAGCCGGGGATCATGGATGTGCTAGCAGTGCCTTGCTGACTGACGACGGCAGTCAATGCGTTTTGTATGAGGCGCATGTTTTGCGCCTTGATCGGCAATTGTCGAACGACTTTGGGTTGAAATGTTTGGATGACGTTGCCTTTGGCGTCTACGACATCGCGCAAGATGCGCGGTTGATACAGCGTGCCGCCATTGGCGATTGTTGCGATCACATTTGCCATGTCCAGCGGTGTGACCTCAAGGAAGCCTTGACCGATTGAGATGTTGTAGCTGTCGCCTGTCGTCCATGGGTCTCCAAGTGTGCGACGTTTCCATTCATCGGATGGAACGAAACTCGTCGCGCTGCCAAGATCGAAACCGGTGCGTTCGCCGATGCCAAACAAATTCGCCCATTTGCGTATCTTGACGCTGTCAGTCGGATCCATGCCAGCGATGCCTTCTTTTTTATAGCCGCCGACGGTCTTGTAAAAAAAGGTGTCACATGAGTTGCGCAACGCATCACTTATGCTTTGCAGTCCGTGACCCGTGCGTAGCCAGCAATAAAACTTTTGCGCCTTTGTTTCATCATCCGGAAAATATTGATTTGGAATCGAGAAAATGCCCGGGTCATTGACAACAGTATTTGGGCTGATCGCGCCTTCTTCGAGCAGCGCAGCAGCAGTCACGATCTTAAATGTCGAGCCGGGCGGCACACGGTCGAGTGTCGCGTGATTGAGCAGTGGCAAATTGATATCTTGATACAACGCATCCAGTTCGTTTT
>CAZVQE010000330.1:0-2920 GCA_964628875.1 uncultured Anaerolineae bacterium | reverse complement strand
GTCGGCGACGATTTGCTTTGCGCCAGACGTGATGGTGGTTGTGAACTGTGTCGTAGGTTGCGTGGGCGCGGCGACACTCGGCGTGATGACATTGGCGGATAGGCTGAGTGTCGTCAGCGCGGCGAGAACGAAATGCAGTATTTTCATGTTTGCCTCTCGCAAAGATTATGCGCTTATTTGTGTCCGCCGCATGATCGCCACATTTCCATTTGGAAATGTTCAACGGTTTACAATCCGTTTCAATGAAAAGCCTATTTTCAATTGCGGTTGCGGCGGCGATGTTTGCCGCGCCGATGCTGACCTCAGCCGATGTCAATACGCTCAATGTGAGCGCATCGGGCAGCGACAGCCTCACCTGCGGTAGCGCCACATTCCCCTGCGCCAGCATCCAGTATGCGGTGAATAAAGCTCGCGATGGCGCGACCATCGTCACACACGGCGGCGTGTATAAGTATGATGCCGCGTCCGATGATTGCGGCTCGATTGGCATAGATGCGGTCGTGTGCATCATCAACAAATCTGTCACACTGCAAGGCAACAACACCGTCATTGACGGCGAAGATCAACATCGCGGTATCGTCATCGTGCGCGGCGGCGTGGATACGCCTGTTGTGCTGACGTTGAGCGGCTACACCGTGCGACGCGGATTGGCGACGCCCATCACCATGCGCGGCAATGATGACCTCATCAACGCATTTGGTGGCGGCATCTATGTCGAAAATGCAGGCGTCATTCTCAACAACGTCACCATCGAAAACAGCCACGCGCAAGCGCAAAGCGCGACCAGCGCCAAAGGCGGCTCGGCGGGCGGCGGCGGCATGGCAATCTTGGCATCCAGCTACGACAACAGTTTGTCAAATGTGCGCTTGGCGGGCAATCGCAGCAGCGGCGGCAACAGTCCGACGCGCGGCGGCAGCGCCACAGGCGGCGCGCTCTTTGTATATCAGTCGAATCTGACGGTGAGCGATTCAATTTTTGATAGCAATATTGCGGCAGGTGGTGTGACCACTGGCACAGCCGATAGCGACGGCGGGCGCTCGGCGGCTCAGGGCGGCGCAGCCCAATTTGCCAGTAGCAAGATCACCCTGCGGCGCGTGACCGCAAAGGGCAACCAAGCGCTTGGCGGTGATGTGAATGGCGCGCGCGGCGGAATCGCCACGGGCGGCGCATTTATGATGGGCGGCGAAGATAGCGCCAAATCACCACTCATTATGATGGATTCGGTCGTGCGCGAAAACACCGCACGCGGCGGCAACAGCCTCAACACCACTGGCTCGGTGACTGGCGGCGCGGCGGAGGGCGGCGGCATCCATGTCAATAGCGCGTCGTTGTCACTCGTGCGCACCAGCGTGGTCGGCAACATTGCGCGTGGCGGCGACAACGTCAACATCAAAGGCGGCGCGATCGGTGGTGGTGTGTTTATTCAACGACAGATTGCCTCGAGCGGCGCATTTAGCGCGGTCAACAGCGTCATCGCCTCAAACAAAACGCAAATGGGCGGCGGCTCTACGCAGGGTCTGGGCGGTGGCGGCGCGGGCATCTATGTGCAGGGCGTCAATGCCGATCTCTTGCACGTGACCCTCGCCAACAACGAATTTAGCGAGGACTACATGGGCGGTCAAGCCATCTTGCTCGGTGACGGCTCAACCTACTCGACCACCGTCAAGCTGACCAATAGCATCGTCTCGACCCACAAAAATGCAAATGGCACGGCTGCGTTGCATGTCAAGCCGGGCGCAGTGTTGACGCTCACGGTCAACCTGATGGCGTCCAATTCACTCGACACCAATATCGCAGACGCGGCAGCGTCACGCGGCACGATCGTCGGCGCAAACACCTCGATTGATACCATCTCAGCCAGCTTCATCTATCCGGCTGCACCAAACTACGACTTTCACATTGCCAAATCATCCACCGCCATCAACGCTGCACAGGGCATCCTGACGAGCAATGACATAGACGGTCAGCCGCGACCCTATGGCAAAGCCGCCGATCTAGGCGCCGATGAATACTACGAGGCTGCCATTTACATGCCGCTGATCGTGTCGCAATACAGCCCGTAGGCGCGCATCGTGATTGCCTCGGTCATCATCGTCAATTACAACGGCGCGCATTTTTTGCCGGCGTGCCTCGACGCATTGGCGCAGCAGAGTCTGCCGCGTGATGAGTTTGAGGTCATCGTCTCTGATAATGGCTCGCGCGATGGCTCACTCGAGTTGTTGCGCGAGCGCTATGCGTGGGTGCGACTGCTCGACAATCGCCGCAATCTCGGATTTGCGGAGGGCAACAATGTCGCCATCGCCGTCGCGCGCGGCACCTACATCGTCCTGCTCAACAACGACACCGCGCCACACGTAGATTGGCTGCGCGAGATGATCGCTTGTGCTGAGGCGCATCCGCGCGCGGGGCTGGTGACGGGTCACATGCAGTTGTTTTACGATCAGGTGGAATTGCACCTCAGCAGTGCCACATTTGCGCCAGTAGGTGACTCGCGCGCGCTCGGCGTCATGTTGCGCTCGGTCGAGGTGTCTGATGCGCCGCGTGGCACCGTGCAATATTTGAGCGGCTGGCACGGCTGGGAGCGTGACGTATCTGGGGCGCGATTCCGCTGGAGCAAGGGCGCTGCCATACTTGGCGTGCCTGTGCCGCTGGGCGACGCCGATATGCAGGTGAATCTGACGCTCAGCGCACCCCGACCCGAGTCCGCACCCGTGACGCTGACCGTGCAACTGCCCGACAGCGCGCCACAAACTTTTGTGCTGGATGCAAACGCGCGCGCGATCACATTGCGCCTCGACCGCAGTAGTGTGCGAGTGCTCGCGCAGCCGCTCGTGCAAAATGTCGGCTCGCTGATTTTTAGAGACGGCAGCGGACGCGATCGCGGCACGTATGTGCGCGACTACGAGGCGTTTTATGAGAC